>CAZTLD010000032.1:0-10157 GCA_964614395.1 uncultured Zetaproteobacteria bacterium | reverse complement strand
CGCCGTGCGCCTTCGCGATGTTGTTGATCAGCTCCATCATGTTCACGGTCTTGCCCACGCCCGCGCCGCCGAACAGGCCGACCTTGCCGCCCTTCGCGATCGGGCACATCAGGTCGATCACCTTGATGCCGGTCTCAAGGATTTCAGTCGCCGGCGAAAGCTCGTCGAACTTCGGCGCGGGGCGGTGGATCGGCCAGTAGTCTTCCGCCTCCACCTTCTCGCCCTCGAAGTCGATGCCGCGCCCGAGCACGTCCATGATGCGCCCAAGCGTCCCCTTGCCGACCGGCACCTTGATGCAATCGCCGGTGTCGCGCACCTTCATGCCGCGCTTGAGCCCGTCGGTCGAGCCCAGCGCGATCGCGCGCACCGTGCGATCGCCGATATGCTGCTCCACCTCCAGCGTCAAATTGGCGTCGTCAATCACAAGCGCGTTATAGATCTTCGGCAACTCCCCTTCCGGGAAGCGCACATCCACAACCGGACCGATCACCTGAACGATCACACCTGTGCTCATCGCTCCACTCCTTTATTTGGCCGCCTCGGCGCCGGCGGTGATCTCTGCAATCTCCTTCGTGATCGCCGCCTGCCGGGCCTTGTTGTAGGTAATCCTGAGCTCGCGCACCAGATTGTTCGCGTTGTCCGTCGCGCTCTTCATCGCGATCATGCGCGCGGAGTGCTCGCTGGCCTTGTTCTCAATCACGCCGTGGTACACCACCGCCTCCACATAGCGGCGCAACAGCGCATCCAGAACCGTGGGCGCATCCGGCTCGTAGAGATAGTCCCAATAGCCCGGATGCGTAGGCTCGGCCACCTCCGGGCACGGCAGGACGCGCACCAGCTTCGGCCGCTGCGTCATCGTGTTCACGAACTCGCTGTACAGCAGCCACACTTCGTCCAGATCCCCGTTGAGAAAGTGGTTCATCGCCGAGTTGATCACGCCGGAGACATCGGAAAGCTCCACCCCATCCGGGATATCCTCGCGGATCGCGATCACCTCGGGCACGCTCTTGCGCAGGAACTGGCTCGCCCGCCGCCCGATCGCAAAGCCGACGACGGGCACCCCCGCCTCCTTGATGAACCGGATCGCAGCGCGAAACGCGTTCACATTCAACGCGCCGCAAAGCCCCTTGTCCGTCGCGATCAGCACCAGCCCCTTCTTCTTCACCGGCTCGCGTTCGATGAGAAACGGATGCCGGTATTCGGGGTGCGCCTGCATGATGTTCGCGATCACGCGCTGCACCGCTTCGGCGTAAGGGCGGCCGGCCAGCACCCGCTCCTGCGCGCGCCGCATCTTGCTTGCGGCGACGAGCTCCATCGCCTTCGTGATCTTCGCGGTGCTTTGGATCGCGCGGATCTGGTTGCGGATCTCCCGCATGCCGGCCATCGCCTAACCCCTTACCACGAGCCGGTCTGCTTGAACGCGGCGATCGCCTCGTCCAAGGCTTGCTTTACTTCATCGGTCAGCACCGGCTCCTCGTCGATCTTGCGCAAAAGATCCGGCCGCTCGCTGTGGAGATACGCCAGATACGCCTTCTCGAACGAGGTAATCTTCTCCACCTCCACATCGTCAAGCTGGCCCTGGTTCAGCGCATACAGGATCGCGACCATCTCGGAGACCCGCATCGGCGAGTTCTCCGGCTGCTTGAGCACCTCCATCCCGCGCCGGCCGCGCTCGATCACCTTGCGCGTGGCCGGATCCAGGTCGGACGCAAACTGCGCGAACGCCGCAAGCTCCCGATACTGCGCAAGCTCCAGCCGCAAGCCACCACCCACGGCCTTCATCGCCTTCGTCTGCGCAGCGCCGCCGACGCGCGACACGGAAAGGCCCACGTTCACCGCAGGGCGCTGGCCCGCGTTGAACAGCCCGGACTCCAAGAAGATCTGGCCATCCGTGATCGAAATCACGTTCGTCGGCACGAACGCCGAGACATCGCCTTCCTGCGTTTCGATGATCGGAAGCGCCGTCAGCGACCCGGTGCGCCCCTTCACCTTTCCTTTCGTGAAGTTCTCCACATACTGCTCGTTCACGCGCGCGGCGCGCTCCAAAAGCCGCGAGTGCAGGTAGAAGATATCGCCCGGATAGGCCTCGCGCCCCGGCGGCCGCCGCAGAATCAGCGACACCTGGCGATAGGCCCACGCCTGCTTCGTGAGATCGTCGTAGACGATCAGCGCATCCTCGCCGCGATCGCGGAAGTACTCGCCCATCGTGCAGCCGGTGTACGGGGCGAGATACTGCATCGCCGCCGACTCCGAAGCCGTCGCCGCGACGACGATCGTGTGATCCATCGCCCCGTGCTCCTTGAGCGTGCGCACGACGTTGGCGACGGTCGAAGCCTTCTGCCCGACCGCGACATAAATACAGGTCACACCCGTATCGCGCTGATTGATGATCGTGTCGATCGCGATCGTGGTCTTGCCCGTCTGGCGATCGCCGATGATCAGCTCGCGCTGGCCGCGCCCGATCGGAATCATCGCATCGATCGCCTTGATGCCCGTCTGCAGCGGCTGATCCACGCTCTTGCGCCAAATCACGCCGGGCGCGACCTTCTCGACCACATCGCGCTCCTTCGCGTTGATCGGGCCCTTGCCGTCGATCGGATCGCCGAGCGCGTTGACCACGCGCCCTTTCAGCTCCGGCCCCACCGGCACCGAAAAGATCTCGCCGGTGCAGCGCACTTCATCCCCTTCGCGCAGGTGTTCAAAGTCGCCGAAGATCACGGCGCCCACGCAGTCCTCTTCCAAGTTCAGCACGATCCCGCGCGTGCCGCCCGGAAACTCCAAAAGCTCGCCCATCATCGCGCCGGAGAGCCCATAGATCTTCGCCACGCCATCGGCGACGCTGATGATGCGGCCGACGTTTGCATCCTCCACGCCCGCCTCGAACTTCTGGATCTGCTCCTTGATCAGCGCGCTAATCTCTGCCGTTTCCAACTTCATCGTTTTCCCTCCTAGGCAGCTTTCGCAATGGCTCGCCGCATCGCCTCAAGCCGCGAACGAAGCGATGCATCCCACAAACGATCCCCGATGCGCACAATGAGACCGCCCAAGATGTCGGGATCCTCGCGCACCTCAAGCGCCACCTCTTTGGCGCCGGCCAGCCGCTTCACAAGCTCGCCAAGCTTCTTTTTTTGCTCCTCGGAAAGGGGAGCCGCCACCACTACCTCTGCGCGCGCCTTTTTCTCACGCGCAGCCAAGATGGCTTCAGTCTCCTCCTCAATCAGCGGCAGCAGCGCAAGCTTGTTGCGCTTCGCCAAAAGGTGCAGCAGCGCGCGCAGCTCTTTCGGCATCTCTCCCACAGGCTTGGCCAGCGTCTCCGCCTTGATCTCGGGCTTGACCGCCGGCGAAGCGGCAAAGCGCGCGGCATCCGGATCCTTCATGAGCGCAGCAAGCTTCTTCAGCCCCGGACGCAGATCCACGCCCTCATCGATCAGCGCCACCAGCGCCCGCGCATAGCGGCGTGCGATGCGCCGCGCCTCCACGCTCACGCATCACCCCCCTGCCACGCCTTTTCGATCAACTCATCCACGAGCTTCTTGTGCCGCTTCGCATCCAGCTCCGCCGCCACGATCTTTTCGGCCGCAAGCAGCGCGATCTCGGCCACCTCGCCTTTGAGCGCGGCGCGCGCGCGCTCCACCTCCGCACGGATCTCCTCGCGCGCGGACTCAAGGATCCCATCGGCCTCCGCGCGCGCTTTCTCGCGCGCTTCCTCCAGGATCTCCTGCGAACGGCGCTCCGCGGCCGCGATGATCTCGTGCGCCTTCGCCCGCGCCTCCTCAAGCTGCCGGGCAACCTCCTCTTCCGCCTTCTGCCGCGCAGCCAAGCCCGCCTCGGCCGCGGCCAACCCCTCTTCGATCTTCTTCGCCCGCGCCTGCATCAGCTCCGTGAGCGGCTGATAAAGCAGGCGCTTGAGCACCCAGATCATCGCAAGAAAGACGATGACCTGGGCGACGAAGGTGAGATTCAGGCTCATCGCCTACGCCCCTAGCCCAAGAACGGGTTCGCGAACAGGAACCAGAGCGCGAACGCCATGATGATGAACGGGAACGACTCCATCAGGCCCGCGAAGATGAACATGTTGAACATCAGCTGCGGCCGCATCTCGGGCTGACGCGCGATGCCCTCCAAAGTCTTCGAGCAGATCAATCCCCAGCCGATCGCCGAGCCAAGCCCGGCCGCGCCGAGGATCACGCCCACCGCCACCGCCGTTGCCGCCGTGATGATCGTCTGTGCGTCCATCGTCCTTCTCCTTTCCCGTGGTTTAGTGTTCCTCCGCCGGCTGGTGCGCGATCGCGAGATACACCACCGACAGAATCATGAAAATGAACGCTTGCAAAAGCCCAATGAACAGGTGAAACAGCGACCAACCCAGCCCGATGAAAAAGCCCACGACCTCCGAGACGAACCCCTTCACCGAAAGCAAATCCTGCAAATGATCGGCGAGCAAAAGCGCAGCGATCAAAAGGAAGATCACCTCGCCCGCAAACATGTTCCCGAACAGTCGGAACGAAAGCGACAAAGGCTTGGCGAGCTCCTCGATCACCTTGAGCAACAGATTGAGCGGGATCAGCAGCACGCCGATCAGCTTCACGATCGGGTTTTTCGCATCCATCAAAAGCGCCGCAAACGGCTCGGTGAGCAGCGACTTGATGAAATGCACAGGCTTCAGCTTCAGCTCGTAGTAGATCGTCAGCACAAAAACGACCACGGCCATCGCGACCGGAAGATTCAAATCGTTCGTCGGCACCTGCCGGAACGCATGCAACCCGAAAAGCCCCGCGATCTCGTGCATCAGGTAGGCCGGCAGCACATCGAGCGTATTGCACAAGAACACGAACACGAGAATCGTGAGCGCCATCGGCGCAATGAGCGGATTGTGCACCGGGAAGTTGTCCCGCACCGTGTCGTTGACGAACTCGACCACGGCCTCCACCGCGTTCTGCACCGGCCCCGGCACGCCGGCGACCAAGCGCCCGCGCAGCCACGCGGCAAAGCCGATCATCAGCCCCGCCACGACGAGCGAAAGGATCACCGTATCCAAGTGCAACTGCATGAACGGGCCATCGCCCAGCTGCACCGTCCAGTGCTCAAGGTGCTCCGCAATCGCGTTGCCGCCCTCAGCCGCCAATCACGCCCTCCTGCGACCAGCGCCAAAGCGCCCGAAGTCCTAGTAGTGCGAACATGCCTTCCGCCGCCGCAAAGCCCGCGACCAGCCACAGCCCGTCCAGCCCCAGCGCCAAGCCTGCGCCCAGCGCCAACGCCACGCCGACGAACCGCCGGAAGCCCGCGCGCAGCAGCGCGCTCTTGCCTCGTTCGCCGGCGGGCGCGCGCATCAAGGCCGCCGCGAGCCGCTCCGCCGCCACCGCCGCGACGATCAGCCCATACAGCCAGCCTGCTGCGGCCGAAGCGCCGTGAAGCCACCAAGCAGGCACGCTTGCCGCGGCGAGCAGCGCCCAGCCGAATCGAAGCTTGCGCTTGAAAGGGCCGATGCCCTCCTCGCCCCCCGATCCGGCTGGGCGCAGGCTGCCGCGCGAATGCGCTGGATGCAAGCGCGCGTTCACCTTCGCTTCATGCGCCGTTCAGTATCGGTAGTGCTCGGGCTTGTAGGGCCCGTCGATCGGCACGCCGATGTAGGCCGCCTGCTCCGGCGTCAGCCGCGTGAGCTTCCCGCCGAGATGCTCGACATGCAGCCGCGCCACCTCTTCGTCGAGCTTCTTCGGCAGCATATAGACCTTGTTCTCGTACTTCTCGTGGTTGTTGAACAGCTCGATCTGCGCGAGCACCTGATTCGTGAACGAGCAGCTCATCACGAAGCTCGGATGCCCGTTCGCGCAGCCGAGATTCACAAGCCTCCCTTCCGCGAGCAGGATGATGCGCTTGCCGTCCGGAAAGATCACGTGGTCCACCTGCGGCTTGATGTTCTCCCAGCGATACTGGCGGAGGCTTGCCACATCGATCTCGTTGTCGAAGTGGCCGATGTTGCAGACGATCGCATTGTTCTTCATCGCCTTCATGTGCTCGTGCGTAATCACGTGGTAGTTGCCGGTCGCGGTCACGAAGATGTCCGCAATGGGCGCGGCCTCCTCCATCGTGACCACGCGATAGCCCTCCATCATCGCCTGCAGCGCGCAGATCGGATCGATCTCGGTGATCCAGACCGTCGCGCCCATGCCGCGCAGCGCCTGCGCGCAGCCCTTGCCGACCTCGCCATAGCCGAGCACGACCGCGATCTTGCCCGCGATCATCACGTTCGTCGCGCGCTTGATGCCGTCGATCAGCGACTCGCGGCAGCCGTAGGTGTTATCGAACTTCGACTTCGTCACCGAGTCGTTCACGTTGATCGCCGGAAACGGCAGCTCGCCGCGCCTTTCCATCTGATAAAGGCGGTGCACGCCGGTGGTCGTCTCCTCGGTCACGCCGCGAATGTTCTTGACGAGCCGCGCATAGTACCCGGGGCGCTCCTTGAGCCTTCTCTTGATCGCGGCAAAAAGCGCCCTTTCGTCCTCGCTCGTGGGGTTGTCCAGCACGCTCGGGTCGCGCTCGGCCTTCGCGCCCAACGTCACCAGAAGCGTCGCGTCGCCGCCGTCGTCCAGGATCATGTTCGGCGTGCCGCCATCGGGCCACTCCATGATCCGGTGCTGAAACTCCCAGTATTCCTCAATGCTTTCGCCCTTGTACGCGAACACCGGCACGCCGCGCGCCGCGATCGCGGCCGCCGCCTGGTCCTGCGTGGAGAAGATGTTGCACGAGGTCCAGCGCACCTCGGCCCCAAGCTCGATCAGGGTCTCAATCAACACCGCCGTCTGCACCGTCATGTGCAGGCTTCCGGCGATACGCGCGCCCTTAAGCGGCTTTTGCGCGCCGTATTTCTTCCTCAGCGCCATCAACCCCGGCATCTCGTGCTCGGCGATCGCGATCTCCTTGCGTCCCCAGTCCGCAAGCGCGATGTCCGCCACCACATAGTCCTGGCCGGTTTGCGGCTTCGGTCGTGCGCTCATCGTTCACCTCCTTGGATGCGTTGTGAACGGGCGCCGTTTTGTTCGCCGGGCCTGGCCGGATACACCGGTTGCAGCGCCCCCCGGCTGAAAGCTAGATCCCGGCATCCTCCCTGAGGCGCTCGGCGCGATCCGTGCGCTCCCAGGTGAACGCGTCAAGCTCGCGCCCGAAGTGCCCGTAGGCCGCGGTCTGGCGATAGATCGGGCGCAGCAAATCCAGCATCTCGATGATCCCATACGGCGTAAGATCGAAATGACGATAGACGAGCTCGGCGATCTTGTCTTCCGGGATCTTGGCCGTGCCGAAGGTCTCCACCATGATCGACGTCGGCTCGGCCACCCCGATCGCATACGAAATCTGCACCTCGCACCGATCGGCAAGGCCTGCCGCGACGATGTTCTTCGCCACATACCGCGCGGCATAGGCGGCCGAGCGGTCCACCTTCGACGGATCCTTGCCGGAAAACGCACCGCCCCCGTGCCGGGCCATGCCGCCGTAGGTGTCCACGATGATCTTGCGCCCGGTCAGCCCCGCATCACCCACCGGCCCGCCGATCACGAACTGACCCGTCGGGTTCACATAGATGCGCTCGGCAGGGCAGGTGGCGAGCCACTCCTTCGGGATCACCGGCTCGATGATGTTTTCGATCACCGCCTCGCGCAGGTGCTGGTAGTCGATGCCCGGATCGTGCTGCGTGGAGAGCACCACCGCATCCACGCCGACGATCTTGTCGTCCTCGTAGCGGAACGTGATCTGGCTTTTCGCATCCGGGCGCAGCCAAGGCAGCACCCCTTCCTTGCGCATCTCCGCCTGCCGCTCGACAAGCCGATGCGCATACAGGATCGGCGCCGGCATCAACTCCGGGGTTTCGTTCGTCGCATAGCCGAACATCAACCCCTGGTCGCCCGCGCCCTGCTTGCGCGGATCACCGCGATCCACGCCGCGCGCGATGTCCGGCGATTGCTTGCCGATCATCGTCATCACCGCGCAGGTGCGCCCGTCGAACCCCACATCGGAGCTCGTGTATCCGATCTCGCACACCACATCGCGCACGATCTGCTCGTAATCCACCGAGGCCTGCGTCGTGACTTCGCCTGCGAGCACCACCGCGCCCGTCTTCACCAATGTCTCCACCGCCACGCGCGCGTGCTGCGGGTCGGGATCGGCGCTCAAGATCGCATCCAGCACCGCATCCGAGATCTGATCGGCGATCTTGTCCGGATGCCCTTCGGAGACGGATTCCGAGGTAAAAAGGTAGCGCCTTGCCATCGCACCCCCTTATCAAACCGCGCGCATCCTAGCAGCGCGCTTGCGTTTGCCTAGTCTCGCACAATGAGCGCAAGCGCCAGCAGCAAAGCCAAACCCGCCGAAAGCAGGGTCGTGGGATCTTTCCACCCCAGCGCCGCCGCCGCGCCGGAAAGCGCGGCCAGCATCCCGGCAAGCCATCGCGCCGCCCAGGGGCGCGCAGGGGCCATCCCGTTTTCGCGCCGCTCGGCCAGCCGCGCCAAGGTGGCCGGCACCTCCGCCCATGCCTGCCAGACATGAACGGCGTCCTCCCAGAGCATCTCCGCCCGCCCGCGCACGCCCAGGTGCTCGGCGATCCAGCGCGCCACCAAGGGGCGGGCGAGCATCCAGATGTTCGCCTCCGGCGCAAGCTCGCGCGCGATGCCTTCGATCGTCAGCATCGTCTTTTGCAGCAGCAAAAGCTCCGGGCGCGTCTCCATGCGAAAGCGCTCGGTGACCGAAAACATCACGCCCAAAAGCTCCGCGATCGAGATCTCGCCCAGCGGCCGGTTGAAGATCGGCGCGGCGATCTCGCGCAGCGCGTCCTCGAACGCGGAGATGTCGGTATCCGGCGGCACGTAGCCCGCGCGCAGGTGCACGAGCGCCGCCCGCCGATAGTCGCGCTCCAGAAACGCCACCAGCATCTCCGCCAGATACCGGCGCGTGCGCATCGGCACGCGCCCGACGATGCCGAAGTCCACAAGCACCAGCGCGCCATCGGCGGCGACGAAGATGTTTCCGGGATGCATGTCCGCATGGAAATACCCGTCCACGAACACCATGTGAAAGAACAACGTCGCGAGCCGCTCGCAAAGCTTAAGCGTATCGTGCCCCGCCTCCCGAAGCGCCTGCACCTCGTCGATCGGGATGCCGTCGATGCGCTCGGTGACGAGCGCCACGGGCTTCGTCCAGTCCCAAACGACGCGCGGAATGCGCACATAGGGGACATCGGCGAGGTTCTCGGCGAAGCGCTCGGCGTGCGCGCCCTCGGCGCGCAGGTTGAGCTCGGCGCGGATCGTGCGCGCGAACTCCTCCACCACCTCGCGCGGCTTGAGCCTGCGCCACTCCGGCACATAGCGCTCGACGAGCTCCGCAAGCCGCTTAAGCAGCGCAAGATCGTCCTCGATCACGCGCTCGATGTTCGGGCGGCGCACCTTCACCGCGACCTTGCGCCCGTCGGGAAGCGTCGCAAAGTGCACCTGCGCGATCGAGGCCGCGGCCACAGGCTGCGGGTCGAAGCTTGCAAACGCCCCGCCCTCGCCGACGAGCGGGCGCTTGTAGGCGCGCTCCAGCATCGCGCGCACCTCGGCGAACGGCGCTGGCGGCACCGCGTCCTGCAGCTTCTTGAGCTCGGCCGCGATCTCCACCGGCAAAAGATCGGTGCGCGTGGACAGCATCTGGCCGAACTTGATGAACGTCGGCCCCAGGCGCTCGAGCGCCGTTCGGATTTGCCCCCCCAACTCGCGCGGAAGCCGCTCGCGCTGAAAGAGGTAAACGAGCCACGCATAGAGCCGAAACAGGCGCAGGCGCACCGCCACCGCCGCCATCCCGTGCGTGGCGAGCACATAGCCGATGTAGGCAAGCCTCAGCTGGCGGCGCAGCGCCCCCGGCGCGCGCATCTATGCGCTCTTCGGCGGCTCGAGCGCCGCGATCCTCGCCTCCAGCCGCGCAAGCTCGCGCACGAGCTGCTCCACCCCCGCCTGCCACGGCTCAAGCTCCCGTCTTGGCACCGCGCCTGCGGCCACGGCCGCATCCGCGATCGCCTTGCGCGCGCGCGCTTCCAAGGCCTCCACGCCTCCGACCAGCCCGCGCGCCGCCTCGCGCACGCGCCGCGCAAACCAAGGGCCGAACGCGGCGGCGAGCGCCTCCTCCCAGTGCGC
>CAZTLD010000031.1:0-10249 GCA_964614395.1 uncultured Zetaproteobacteria bacterium | reverse complement strand
GCCCTCTCCGGTGAGCACGACGATGCGCCCGTGCCGCCTGGATTTGCGCTTCATCCTTGCGCCCCTTCGTGGTGTTCGTCTGGGTTTCGTGTATCCTGCGCATGAACGGGAACAAGGGAAACCTGAAGGAGGCGCTGTTGCGGTGGACGAAGAGAGACGCGGCGTTTGTGGCGATCGTGGGCGGGGTCGTTGTGGTGTTGGCGCTCACGGCCAAGGAGCGCACCGTGAAGCCCACGCCGAGCGATGAGGTGCACCGCACGGCCACCGCGCGCGCGCAGTGCATCGCCTGCCACGGGCCGGACGGCGCGCGCCCATGGCCGAAACGACACACGCAGATGGATCAGTGCTTTCTTTGCCATCGGATGCCGGAAGGATGGGTAGGCCAGCGCAGCCGATGAAGGTGGCGTTCGTCGAAAAACCGGGGGAGGCACGCGCCCGGAGCTTGGCGCAAGCGCTTCGGGCGTGGCTGGAAGAACGCGGATCTCAGGTGGTGCCGATCGCGGAAGCGGAGCTCGTGGTGGCTTTGGGCGGCGACGGCACCTTGTTGCACGCCGCGCGGGCGTTG
This sequence comes from uncultured Zetaproteobacteria bacterium, assembly GCA_964614395.1. GTDB lineage: Bacteria > Pseudomonadota > Zetaproteobacteria > Mariprofundales > S012-25 > CAZTLD01. Next base: position 9,684 of record CAZTLD010000031.1, on the reverse strand, counting down.
GTGGGAAGCAAGGCGCGCCTTCTCGGCATCAACCTGGGAAGGCTGGGCTTTCTTGCCGATGTGCCGCCGGAGCGCGCGACCGACGCGCTGGAGGACGTGCTGGCCGGCCGCGCGGGCGTGCGCAGGCTGGCAGCGGTGTCGGTCGAGGCGGACGCGGTGCGCGATCATGCGATCAACGATGTGGTGCTTTATCGCGGCGCATCGCCGAAGCTCATCGAGTTTGAGCTGTATGCGGGCGGAAGCTTCGTGTTTCGGCTCCGGGGGGATGGGCTGATCGTGGCGACACCTGCCGGCTCCACCGCCTACGCGCTTTCCGCCGGGGGGCCGATCGTGCACAGCGAGGTATCAGCGCTCACCGTGGCGCCGATCTGTCCGCATACGCTGTCCAACCGGCCGATCGTGCTGCCGGAGACGACGCCGCTGGAGTTGGTGCTCCTTTCCGACAGCGGGCTTTTGAGCGTGGACGGGCGTGCGCCGACGGCGCTGAAGCGCCAGGCGCGCGTGCATTTGCGCGCGGCAGGGAGCGTGGCGTTGGTGCGCTGGCCGGGCGCGGAAGAGTTTGCGGTGTTGCGCACGAAGCTCGGCTGGGCGGGGCACAGGGCGGGCGATGCTGGTTGAGCTTTCCGTGCGCGGCTGGGGCTTGATTGAGGAAGCGCAAGTTGCGCTCAAGCCGGGCATGACCGCATTCACCGGCGAAACCGGCGCCGGCAAGTCGCTGCTCGTGGGCGCGATTGCGTTTTCGCTCGGCGAAAAGGTGCCGGGCGCGCGCGTGCGCGCCGGCGCCGAGAAGGCCGAGGTTGTGGCCGTCTGGCAACCGAAGCATCCGGAGTTGGCCGAGCTTTTGGATGAAGCGGGCATCCAGTGGGCGCCCGGTGAGGAATTGATTGTGCGCCGTGTGTTGGAGGCTTCCGGGCGCACGCAGGCGTGGGTGCAAGGGGTGCGCGCGCCGGTGGCGTTGTTGAAACGGATCGGCGAAAGGCTGGCCTCGCTGCACGGCCAGCATGCGCATCAGGCGCTGATGCGCCCTTCGTTTGCCCGCGAGGTGCTCGACGCGCGCGTGGACCCGGAACTCGCAGCGCAGGTGGAGCGCGCCTATGCCGCATGGCGACAGACCCAGGAGCGTTTGGAGGCGTTTCGCACGCGCAAGGAGACGCTGGCCGCGCGGCTTGAGGAGCTGCGCGCTGCAGTGGAGGAAGCGAGAGCATGCGGGATCGAGCCAGGAGTCCTGGAGGCGCTCCAGCAGGAGGTGGCGCGCGGGCGCAAGCGGGCGGCGCTTTTGGAGACGGCGCAGCGCGTGGCGGCGCTGTGCCAGGATGGCGAGATCAACGCGCGCGGGCTGCTTGCGGAGGCGCTGGCTGCGCTTCGCCAAGTGCACGGGCTGCACCCGGCGCTCGATGAAGCGGAGGGTCTCCTTGAGGAGGCCGATGCGCTGCTGTCTGAGGCGGCAGCGCGCGCAGCCGATCTGCTCACCGAGCCGTGGGACGAGGCTGGCTTCCAAGAGGCCGAGGCGCGGCTTGACCGCATCCGCCGGCTGATGCGTCGCCACGGCCTGGAAGACGAGCAAGCGCTTTTGCAGGCGCTGGAGGCATGGCAGGCGGAGCTTGAGGCGTGGGATCTCGCCGGCTGGGACGAGGCTGCACTTGTGCGCGAGCTTGAGAAGGCGCGGGCGCGGTTTCTGGAGGCCGCCGAAGCGCTCGATTGCGCGCGCCAAGAAGAGGCCGCGCGCCTTGCCGGGGCGCTCGGCCCGCAGCTTGCTGCGCTCGGCATGCCCCATGCCGAGGCCGCTTGGCGGTTTGCGCCGCTGGACGAATCGGCTTGGGGGGCGCATGGGATTTCGTCGGTGGAACTGGCCGTGCGCACGAACCCCGGCGAGCCTATGCTGCGCGTGGATCAGGTGGCTTCCGGCGGGGAGCTGTCGCGCATCGCGCTCGCGTTGCGTGCGGTCGGTGCGGAGGCGAGCGACGCGGAAGTCGCCGTGTTCGACGAAGCCGATGTGGGCGTGGGCGGCGAAACGGCGTGGGCGGTGGGGCGGCTGTTGCGCGAGATGAGCGCTGCGCGGCAGGTGCTGGTGGTTTCGCACTTGCCGCAGGTGGCCGCCTCGGCCGATCATCAGGTGCGGATCGAAAAGCGCGTGCAGGGCGGGCGCGCCGTGGTGGAGCTCGTGCCCTTGGCCGACGAGGAAGCGCGGGTGGAGGAGCTTGCACGGATGCTGGGCGACCGCACGGCGCTCGATGCAGCGCGTGCGCTTTTGCGCCGCGGGCGGGCGGGATGAAGGTCCGCGAGGCCGCCGCCTCTGAGGCGGAGGCGATTGCGGCATTGATCCACGCCGAGGCCGAGCGGGGGGTGCTTTTGCCGCGCGATGCCGACGATGTGCTCGAGCACCTGACTTCGTTCGTCGTCGCCGAAGAGGCCGGCGAGCTGGCCGGTGCGGCGGCGCTGCACCCGTTCACGCCCGAGCTTGCCGAGGTGCGTTCGCTGGTCGTCGCCGAGCGCTATCGCGGCCGGGGCGTGGGAAGGCTTTTGGTGCAGGGGCTGGAGGCGCGCGCGCGCCGTTTCGGCATCCGGCGCATCTTTGCGCTGACCTATGTGCCCGCATTCTTTGAGCGGCTCGGCTATCGGCGTATTGTCAAGGAATCGCTGCCGCATAAGGTGTGGACGGTGTGCGTGCACTGCCCGAAGTTTTCTTGCTGCGATGAAGTGGCCGTGCTCAAGGATCTGGAGGAGACGCCGTGAGCGCTGATGGCCTCGTGTTGGCGTTGGGTGGCGGCGGTGCGCGGGGACTGGCGCATGTGGGGGTGCTTTCGGCGCTGGAAGCGGCAGGCATCCCGGTGCGGGCTGTTGTGGGCACGAGCATCGGCGCCGAGGTGGGCGCGTTTTTCGCCGCAGGCGTCCCCCTCAAGGAGATTCGCAAGATCGTGTTTGACTGGGATTGGCTGGATACGCTCAAGCTGTTCGTCCCGGCCTTCGACGAAGGCGGCGTGTTCGCAGCCGAGAAGGTGGATGCGTTTTTGCGCCCGTGGCTGGGCGACCGGCGCGTGGAAGACACGGCGGTCGGCTTTGCCGCGATCGCGACAGACCTGCACAGCGGCGAAGAGGTGGTGATCCGGAATGGGCCACTGGTGGAGGCGGTGCGCGCGAGCATCGCGTTTCCCGGCCTGTGGCCGCCAGTGCGCTGGCAGGGGCGGTGGCTTGCGGATGGCGGGATCACGAATCCGGTGCCGTTTGATGTGGCGCGGCGTTTGTTCGGCGGGCCGGTCGTCGCCGTCTATGTGCATCCGCGCCCCGGCGTGAAGCTGATGCACGAGCCGAAGAGCGAGGCGCTGTGGGATCGGCTGGCCGGATACCTCGATCACAGCTGGATGGGGCGTTTTCCGTGGGCCAAGGAGTGGCTGGGCTCGCTGCTGCATGCGCTGGGCGAGGAGGAAGAAGAGGAAGAAGGGCATCGCATCACAGACGTGCTGCTGCGCGCGCAGATCATCAGTGAACATGCGTTGGTGCGGTTGCGCGAGCGCCTGATGCCGGCGGATCTCGTGATCGAGCCGGAGATCGGCGACATCGGGCTTTTGGAGTTCTACCGCGGCGAGGAGGCGTTCGAGGCCGGGTTTTCCGCGACCACCCGGATGATGGCGCGCATCGAGGCATTGCTGGAGGCGCGCGAAGGCCTTTGGGCTAGGATCCGACGATGGTGGCAGGCGAGCTAGCGCAGCGCGGGCGTTGGATGCGGTGGGCGACCTATGCGTCCACGGCAACGGCCTTGGTTTTGATCCTCGCCAAGGCCGTGGCCTGGTGGCTTACCGAGTCGCTGAGCCTGCTCGGCTCGCTGATGGATTCGGCGCTGGATCTGCTGGCTTCGCTCGTGAACTTGCTGGCAGTGCGGCATGCGCTGGCCCCCGCCGATCGCGAGCACCGCTTCGGGCACGGCAAGGCGGAGGCGTTGGCGGCGCTCGCCCAATCGACTTTTGTGGCGGGCTCGGCGGTGTTTCTGGTGCTGGAAGCGGCGGCGCGGATCGCGCACCCGCAGCCGGTGGCCCGGCCGATGATCGGGATTGCGGTGATGGTGTTCTCGATCGTGCTCACGCTGCTGCTCGTGGTCTTTCAGAGCTGGGTGGTGCGCCGCACCGGATCGGCGGCGGTGCGCGCGGACCGGCTGCACTACAAGAGCGATCTGTTGATGAACACGGGCGTAATCGCTGCGGTGGCGCTCGCCCACTGGGGCTGGCCGGGCTTTGACGGCGTGTTCGCGATCGCGATCGCCGCCTACATCCTCCACAGCGCGTGGGAGATCGGCCACGAGGCGCTTCACCATCTGATGGACCGCGAGCTTCCGGACGAGATGCGGGAAAAGATCAAGGCGATCGTGCGCGCCCATCCTGAGGTGCGCGGAATGCATGATCTGCGCACGCGCCGCTCCGGCCCGGACATCTTCATTCAGCTCCATCTGGAGCTGGACGACGAGCTTCCGCTCATGGAGGCGCATCGGATTGCCGACGAAGTGGAAGCCGAGATTCGCCGCGCCTTTCCGGAGGCGGAGGTGATCATCCACGAAGATCCGGCAAGCCTGATGGAGCCCAAGCCCAAGTTCGCCGACGACTGAGCCTCAAGCCCGCGCACACTCCGCCGATAAACCTAAGTGCGGAGGTGCGAGATGGCGATTTCGATTCGCGCAGTGGACGGGTTGGTGTCGCGGCTCGTGCAGCAGCTGCGCACGGAGGAAAGCGCCGCTGCGAAGGAGCGCCCCGCGTCCTCGCCGCAGGCGGACAAGGCTGCGCCGAGGGACACGCTTTCGCTGCGCACGCCTGCTGAAGCCGCGTGGGACGAGCCGACAGGCTACGATCGCCGAGGCAACCGGCGGTGAGGGCGCGGCTTTTGATCGTCGAGGACGATCCGGCGCTCGCCGCGGTGCTGGAGGAGTTTTTGGGCGAGTCCTTCACGGTGGTGCGCACAGGCCGCGGCGATGAGGCGCTGAGGCTGGCTGCGCGCACGCCGTTTGATCTGATTCTCACCGACATCGTGCTGCCGGGTGCGGACGGCCGGGCGATTCTGCGGCGGTTTGCCGGCGATCCGGCCCGGACGCTCGTGATTTTGATGACCGGCTATTCGGGCATTGCGGACGCCACCGAGGCCGTGGCCGAAGGCGCGTGGGACTTCATCAGCAAGCCGTTTGCGCTGCCGGAGCTTCAGGTGCGGCTGGCCAACGCCCATCGGTATCAGCAAGCGCTTCGCCGCATTCAGGCCTTGGAGCAGGAGCTTGCCGAAGCGTCCCGATGGACGCGCAGCGGCCTTCGCGCCTACGCCGGGGGAGAGCCATGAGCGCCGTCGCCACGCATCGGCCTTCCCCGAAGGCGCCGCCGCGGATTCTGGTGATCGACGATCAGGGGCCGATCCGCTCGTTTCTCTGCGAGCTGCTCGCCCACGACTTCAACGCCCAGATCGGCACGGCCGCCACCCTTGCCGAGGCCGAAGCGCAGCTGCGGAAGGGCTGGGATCTCGTCATCACCGATATGACGCTGCCGGACGGCAATGCGCTAGAGGCGATCACGCGCTGGCAAGCGCACGAGGCGCTTCCGCCGGTGGTGCTGATCAGCGGCTTTCTTTCCGAGGACTACATCGCCGAGGCCAAGCGCTTGGGCGTGGCCGAGGTGCTGGCCAAGCCGTTCCGGCCCGAGGCGCTTTTGGACACAGTGCACGCGTTGCTTCCCAAGACCCCCCAGCACGAGCGCCATCGGTTGCCGGAGTTGAAAGCGCTCGGCGACGATCTGTTTGCGATGGACCGCAAGATGGGCTTCGTGTTCAAGATCTTCTCCATTCCGCATCGGGAGGGGGCGCACGAGATCACGAAGCGCGCGCTGGAACTGGCGGTGCGGATCGAGGGCGCCCAAGGCGGCTGGATGGCGCTTGCGGAGCGGGCGCGCAATCGGCTGGTGTGGGTGGCGGGAAGCGTAGAGCCCAGCGTGCGGGAAATTCGCCTTGCCGGCTCCAAGTTCGAAGCGCTGCTGGAAAGCGGTGAGGAGGAACTTTTCTGGGATACGGAGCCAAGCTGGCCGGGGCTTGCGCCGCAGCAAGGTTTTTCGCTGCCGATCACGATGCAAGACGAGCCGGTGGGCGTATTGACGCTGCTCGGGGTGGATCCCGCGGCGCATCGGGACATCGACCGGCGCCAGCTGCTTGCCCTTTTGCTGCGCCGGCTGGATGTGTTGTTGGACAATCAGGCGATGCAGGCTGCGCTTGCCGAGAGCGTGCGCGAGACGCTGATCGCGCTCGTGCGCACGCTGGAGGCGCGTGACCGCTACACGAAAGACCACTCCCGCCGCGTCGGGGATTTGGCAGCGAAGATCGCGCGCGAGATGGGGTTGGACGAGGAGACGGCGGAGCTCGTGCGCGTCGGGGGGCTTTTGCACGACATCGGCAAGGTCGGTATTCCCGATGCGGTGTTGCTCAAGCCGGGCCGCTACACCGAGCGCGAGTTCGCGATCATGAAGGCGCACCCCGGCATCGGCGATGCGATTCTCAAGCACATGGATCTTTTGGTGCGTGAGCGGCAGATCGTCCGCCATCATCACGAGCGCATGGACGGGCGCGGCTATCCCGATCGGCTGCGCGGCGAGGAGATCCCGCTGCCGGCAAGAATCGTGTGCGTGGCCGATGCGATAGACGCGATGACCACCCATCGCGTTTACCGCAAGGCCCAGCCGCTTTCGTTCGCTGCCGAGCAGTTGCGCAAAAACGCCGGCACGCAGTTCGACCCGAAGGTCGTGGAGGCGGCGCTTCGATTGATCGAGCGGGGCGAGGTGCGCTCGCAAGCGGACGAGGCGCCGTCGGCAGAGATCTTGCTTCCCTACTCGGCACGCGAGGACTTCATCACGGAGGCGTGAAGATGCAACACAACCGCAGGCAGGCATTCCGCATCAACGATCTCTTGCCGATGCGCGACCGACCGCTGTCCACGCAGGCCTTCGAGGAGGCGAAGCGCAGGATCGGGGTGCGCTCGCGCCAGCACGCAAGGCTGCGGGAGATCGTCGGCCGCGAGGCGCTTGCCGATCTGGACCAGCATCCGGTGGTTTCCGAGCAGTTGGCCAGGGCGTTGGAGGCGATCGACGCCAAGCTCAACTACCTCATCGGGATGCAAATGCTGCACGAGGCGGCGCAGGAGCGGCTGGAGGAGCGCCCGGTGAACCTCAGCGCCACGGGCTGCGCGTTTTTGAGCGACGAGCTTTACCGCGCCGGCGATCCCATTGAGATCGTGATGATGCTGCCCACCTTTCCTCCGGCGCTGGTGGAGCTGATCGGCGAGGTCGTGCGCGTGGAGGAAGCGCCGAAAGGGCGCTGGCGCGTGGGCGTGCGCTTCGTGTTCCGCAGCGAGGAAGAGGAAACCACGCTTGCCCGCTATGTCTTCAGCCGACACCGCGAGTGGATCCGGCTTCAGCGCCGGCACCAGGAGGCGCGGGCTAGCTGAAGAGAATCCGCGCCATCTCCTCGCGCCAGCGATCCACGATCGGGCCGCGCCCGCCGAGCACCTCGAAGATCTGCAACAGCCCTTGGCGCGCTTCGTCGCGGATCTTGCCCCGATCCCGCCTCATCGCCTCAATGTAGGCGGCGCAGGCCTCGTCCCACCGCTCTTCGGCGGCGAGCGCCCGCGCCAGGCGAAGGTGAGCGTCGGGATCGTCTGGGTGCGCTTCCACCTCGCGGCGCGCGGCATCCAGATCCGTGCCCTGCTTTTTCAGCATGAGCCGCTGCTTGATCGCCAGGCCGTCGCCCTGATCGCGCATCGGCCCCGGAATCTTTTGAAACTCCTCTTCCGCCTCGTCCACGCGCCCGGCTTCCAACAGCATCCAGACAAGCTTCAGCCGCGCGCGGTGCGCTTCTGGATCTTTGGCCAGCGCTTCGCGCACGCGCCGAATCGCCGCGTCGTGCTTGCCCTCCGCGAACAAGACCAGCGCCGCCTCGGCCGCCCGATCCGCCTCGCGGGGAAGGCGCTCCTCAAGCCAGCGCTCGATCCACACCGCCGGATGCGCGCCGACGAACTCGTCCTTCACCTCGCCGTCCACGAAGAGCTTCACCGCCGGAATCCCGCGCACCCCGTAGCGCGCGGCAAGATCAGGATTTTCGTCCACATTGACCTTCACGACCTCCACCCGCCCTTCCATGCGGGCGGCGACCTCCGCCAGCGCCGGCGCAAGCATCTGGCACGGCCCGCACCACGGCGCCCAGAAATCCACGAGCACCGGCACCTTCTTGGAGCGCTCAAGCACATCCTCGCTGAATCGCGTCTGATCCGTTTCCCGCACCGCCATTCGTTCCCTCCATTATATTCTGCTTCGCTTATGTATGGCCGAAAGCTTCCGCTTTCCAGCGGTCGGGTTCAGGCCGCCTTCGCGCACAGTTGCCCGCAGGCGGCCTGCGCATCCAACCCCAGCGTAGGCCGCACCACGGCCACAAGGCCTTTTGCGCGCAGCCGCGCGCGGAACGCGTCCACCACGGCATCCTTTGGCCGCGCAAACGGGCTTGCTGGATAGGGATTGAACGGGATGAGGTTTACGACGCACGGAAGCCCATCGAGCCTTGCGGCGAGCTCATCCGCATGCGCAGGCGCGTCGTTGACGCCGGAAAGCAGGAGATACTCCACCAGCACCTTCTTTTTCGTCCGCTGCGCGTAGTGCTGCAATGCGGCAAGAAGCACGTCCATCGGCCACTTGCGCGCGATCGGCACGAGCCGCGCGCGGATCGCGTCGTTCGGCGCATGCAACGACACCGCCAGATGACACGGCGCGCGCAGCTCGGCAAGCCGAAGGATGCCGGGCACAAGGCCCACCGTGGACAACGTGATGCGCCTCGGCGCGAACGCAAGCCCCTTCGGATCGGTGACGATGGCGAGGAACTTGAGCACCGCATCCAGGTTGTGCAACGGCTCGCCCATGCCCATCAGCACGAGGTTGCGGGGCTTCGCGCCCCACACGCGGATCGCAAGCAGGATCTGCGCGAGCATCTCGCCCGCGCTCAGGTTCCGATGAAGCCCCATCGTCGCGGTGTGGCAAAACCGGCAGCCCATCGCGCAGCCGGCCTGCGTGGAGATGCACTGCGCGATCCGATTCCCGATCGGAAGCCAGACCGTCTCCACACTTGCCCCGTCGCGGTAGCGGATGAGCAGCTTTTCCGAGCCGTCCGCCGCGCGCACGCGCCGGACGACCTCGGGCAGCGACCAGTCCATCGCCGCAAGCGCCGCTTTCAAGCTCCGGCTGATGCCCGGAACTTCCGCGTTCCATTCAAGCCTGCGGAACAGATGCGTCCAGATGCGATCGGCGTGCGTCTCCGTCTCACCGAGCGCGCGGCAGAACGCGCGCCAATCCGCGCGGGCGTGTTCCCACACCCACGGGCGTTCGTTCAGATAAGCCCCCACTTGCGCTTGTTTTCCATCACCTGCTCGGGCGTGGGCGGCTCCTTTTCCTGCACCTCGGCGAGCACGAACGCGTCGCGGTCCTCGTCCACCTTCGCGTTCAGCTCAATGCAGTCCTGGAACACATCCGGCACATCTTCCTCGGGATAGATCGCCTCCCACGGGCACTCCGGCTCGCACACGGCGCAGTCGATGCACTCCTCGGGCGAGATGAACAGCATGTTCGGATACGTCTTGCCCGGCTCCTTCGGCTGATAGAAGCAGTCCACCGGGCAGACGGCCACGCACGAGGT
>CAZTLD010000030.1:0-10378 GCA_964614395.1 uncultured Zetaproteobacteria bacterium | reverse complement strand
CGCTTCATCCATGCGCCGGATCTCGCTGTGGATGTGCGTAAGCTCCATCTGCACCCGCTCCAGCGCCTTTTCCGTGATCCGCCGCAGCTTGGCGATGCGGGCTGCCTGCATGCGCGCCCTCCGCGTTCAGCTTCTGCGCCAATGCATGCAACGATCGTGCCGACTCGTCCGGCAGCGCATGCTCATCTGGGCGCTGGGCGAGAAACCGCTCCACCTCCGCCCGGTGCGCAAGCACCCGGTCCACCCATGGATCGCTGCCCGCCTGATAGGCGCCGATCGCAATGAGGTCAGCGGCTTCCTCGTAGTGCGCGAGCGCCTTGCGCAGGACCTCGGCGTCGCGGCGCTGCTGTTCGCTCATCAGCTTCGCCGCGAGACGGCTTGTGCTCTGCCCGAGATCCACGGCCGGCCAGCGCCCCCGCTCGGCGAGCCGCGGCGAAAGGACGATGTGCCCATCCAGCACGGCCATCGCCGCCTCGGCCACCGGGTCTTCACGCGGATCCGCGCCCTCGACGAGCACCGTGAACACCGCAGAGAGCGCCCCGTTGGGGCCGGGGCCCGCGCGCTCGATGAGCTCGCCCAAAAGGCGAAAGCACGAGGGCGTGTAGCCCTTCTGCGCCGGCGGCTCGCCCAGCAGAAGCCCCAGCTCGCGCTGCGCACGGGCAAGCCGGGTGAGCGAATCCATGAGCAGCACCACATGCCGCCCTTGATCGCGGAAGTATTCGCCCACGGCCAACGCGAGCTTGGCCGCGCGCACGATCGCTTGCGCCGGCTCTTCAGCCGTGGCCACGACGACGACGGCACGCCTTCTCGCCTCTTCGTCCAGCGCGTCTTCGATAAACTCTCGCACCTCGCGTCCGCGCTCCCCGACCAGCGCGATCACGAACACATCGGCGCGTGCGTGCCGGGCGATCATGCCAAGCAATGTGCTCTTGCCCACGCCGGGGCCTGCGAACAACCCGATGCGCTGCCCCTCACCCACGGGCAGGCAGGCATCGAGCACCCGAATGCCCAGCGTAAGGGGCTTGCGGATCCGCCCCCGCGCAAGCGGCGGGGGCGGTGCGCCGTCGAGCGGCCTCAAGGCCGAACCGCCCAACGGCGGGCCGCCGTCCAGCGGTTCGCCCATCGCATTGACCACGCGCCCAAGCCAACTCGCCCCGATGCGCACCGAGGGCGTTCGCCCCAACGGTCGCACCGGATCGCCGGGGCGCACCCCGCGCAACGTGCGCGTCGGCATCAAAAGCGCGCGCCCATCCGCAAAGCCCAGCGCTTCGGTCTCGATCCCGCCGATGAGCAGCCGACACGCTTCGCCGATCGCCGCGGCGCAGCCTGTGGCATCCACGCGCACACCGCGCACCTCGCGGACCGAGCCGCACTGAAGCCAGCCCCTTGGCGCATGCGCCAACGCATCGGGATCAGGAGAAAAAACCGCGCGCCAGTCATCCACCGGCGCGGATCCTTTCCGCGGCCTCACGCACCATCTCGCCGACTGACAGCACCGACTGCCGATCGCCAACGACGAGGCGCACCTCTTCCGGGCGGAGCGCGGCATCGCCCTCGACGGAAACATCCGCTTCCGTCAGCACCTCGGCGAGCTTTTGCTGCCGGTCTGGATGCACGCACACGCGCACTGGGCCTTCGGGTAAGGCAGCAAGCTCGCTGCGCACGGCCTCGATCCAAGCCTCATCGCGCGCGAGCGCAAGGCGCAGATAGTGCGCCGCCACCATCTGCACGAATGTCCATGCCGCCTCGGCAAGCTCTTCGCGCAGGGCCTGCAGCATCGCTTCCAGTTCGCGCCTGAGCTCAAGCACCGCCTCCAGCTCGCGCTCGGCCTGCTTGCGCCCCACGCGCAGCCCCTCCTCGCGTCCAGCCTGATAGGCCTTCTCAAACGCCTCGCGCTCCACTGCCTCCGCCCGCGACTGCGCCTCTTGCAGCATCCGCTCAAGCTCTTCTTCACGCGAACGCGGTGCGTTTCCCTGCGGCTGCTCGGCGAAGGGAAACGGCGCTGCCTGTGGGCGCTCAGTCTTTTTCGGAAAACGAAGGGGATGGGGGCGGCTCATACCATCTCCTCGCCACCGGAGAGCGTGATCACGCCCTCATCGTCGAGCTTGCGCACCACTTTCAGAATGTTTTGCTGCGCCTCTTCCACCTCAGCGAGCCGGATCGGCCCCATCACCTCCATGTCCTCCCGCAGCATGTCCGCCGCTCGGCTCGACATGTTGGAGAGAAACCGCTCGGCCACCTCGTCGCTTGCGCCTTTGAGCGCCTTGACGAGATCGTCGGTGCTGATGTGCTTGAGGATGTTTTGGATGTCGCGATCGGACAGATGCTTGAGGTCCTCGAACACGAACAGCATCCGATCCACCTGGCTGAACAGCTCCTCGTCCTTTTCGCGCAGCTTTTCCAGAATGGGCTTGGCCACATCCTTTTCCAGTCCCTTGAGGATCTCGACGACGCTGAGCATCCCGTCGAAGCTGATGCCGGATTCGCCCTCCATGTTGGCGAGTTTTTCTTCCAAGACCTCTTCGATATCGCGCACAAGCTCCGCCGGTACGCGCTCGATCTTCGACATGCGCATCACGACCGACAACTGCGCCTCCTCAGGCAGCAGCTTGATCACGCGGCTTGCGGTGGTGCTGTCGATGTTGCCGAGAATCAATGCGATCGTTTGCGGATGCTCGTTTTCAAGATACGCAGCGATCATTTCCGGCTTGAGCCGAGAAAGCTTCTCCCAGATCGTAAGCCTTCGGGGCGCGTCCAGCTCGCCCATGAGGCGCGCAGCCCGTTCTTCACGTACCGCCACACGGAAAAGCTCGATGACGTCCTTTTTCGTTGGGCGCAGCAACGGATCGTCGGAGCGAAACAGCTCCAAATACTCCTCGACGACGCGGTCGAGCACCTCGGGATCAATCTTGCCGATCTCACTCATCTTCCGCCCGATGCGAACGAGCGCTGCATCGTCCAGCGCCTCCAGAAGCGGGGCGGCCGCTTCCGGCCCCAATGCGTAAAGCAAAATGGCGGCCTTCTCTTCGCCGGTGAGCTTATCGTAGGCCTTCATCCGTGCTCCACCCACTCACGCAACACGCGCTTGGCCCGTTCCGGATCCATTTCGATCGCGCGCTTGGCCATCTCCATGCTGGCCAACCGCCGATAGGCCTCGCTGGACAGCGCCGGAAGCTCCTCCTCACCCGGAAGCGCCTGCGATCGTTGCTGCGGCGCAGGCCGCGCAGGAGGGGCGGCCAATTGCCCAGCCAAAGGCCTTAGGACGAACCACACCAAAAGCCCCACCACGGCGAGCACCGTGAGATACTTCGCTGCTTTGAGCACCAGCTGCATGCGCTCCGCTTTCGCCAGCGCCTCCTGATCTTCAAAGGAGGCCACATCGACGATCGGCATGCTTTCCACCGTCACCACATCGCCCCGATCCTCATCGAAGCCCACCGCCCGCTTGACGATCGCCTCGATGCGCTTGAGCTCTTCGTTGGAGCGCGGAACGAACTTCCCGTCCTTCACCGAACCCCCGACCACGACCGCCACGCTCAGCCGACGAACAGCGCCGGCTGGCACGATGCGGCGGATTTCAGATGCGCTGTAGTCGTATTCGACATCGCGCTCGTTCCGGCTTGCTCTGTTCTGGGCCGCGGCCTGCTGGGCGGGGTTGGCGCCCGGCGTGTTCGAAGCCACACCGGGCACGCCGATCGGCTGGGCCTCGCTGCGCGTGCGCGTCTCATTGCGCGCGCGCTCGTGGCGCGCCAAGACCTCATCCGGGTTCACATGCCGCTCGTGCGCTTCGAGATAAGCGCGGTCCATTTCTACGCTTACGCGCGCCACTGCTTGCCCCGGCCCGACGATCTGCTCGAGCATCGTCGTAAGCCTGCGCTCGATGCGGCGCTCGAGCGCCGCTTGGCGTTCGTCGATCGTGGCCACTTCCGCCTGCGCCTCCCCCTTCGGCTGAGAGAGGAGATGTCCGGAAGCGTCCACAACAACGACATCCTCCGGCGCCAAATCGGGGACGCTCGCCGCCACCAGATTCTGAATGGCGACGACGGCGCGCTTTGGCAGATCACCAATCAAGCGCAACATCACCGACGCACTTGCGCGCCGTTCCTCGCCGGCAAACGGGGAGCGCTTCGGCAGCACAATATGCACGCGCGCCGAGGCCACCTGTGGGATCACTTCGATGGTGCGCGCAAGCTCCCCCTGCAACGCTCGCTGCAAGTTGATACGGCGTGTGAACTCGCTCAGCCCAAACTCGTTGGCGCGGTCGAACAACTCAAAGCCCACGCCGCCCTCCGGCGCCACCCCGCGCCCCGCAAGCCGAATGCGAGCGATGTGCACTTGATCCGCCGGCACGAGGACCGCCCCCTCTTTCACCCGGTAAGGGATGCGCTCCTGCTGCAACGCCTGCACCACGGCGGCGGCGTCTTTTTCGGAAAGCCCGGCATACACCGGGCGCCAGTCGTCGTCCTGCAGCCAGAAGACCAGCGAAATCACGCCCGCGAACAACAACAATCCCGCCGCAAACAGCACCCACTGCCGGTAGGCGCCGAGCACCCGGAGCCACTTCGGCGGCGCCGGCTCCGCCGACAACACCTTCTCTGCGTTCTCAGCCACCGCAACCCTCCGATCAGATCTGCATCCGCATCACTTCGCGGTAGGCCTCCAAGAGCTTGTTGCGCACCGCGAGCATCAACGCAAACGACACCTCAGCCTTGCGGATCTGCAGCACCGCCGCCGAAACATCCTCCACTTTTCCTTCGGCAAGCTGCACGCCCATAGCCTCTGCCTGCCGATGCTCCGCGTTGACCGCATCCACCGCCTTGGCCAACGCCTGCGCAAAGCTCTCCGATGCAGAGGAAGCACGCGGCTCCTGCATTTGCGCCATGCGCGCGTAAATCCGCTTCGGCATCAGATCTTCAGCCCGCATCCCCGCCTCCTACCGCAACAGTGCGATGGCGCGCAAAAACATGCGCTTGGCCGCATCCATCGCCGTCGTGTTCGCCTCGAAGCTCCGCGAGGCGGAGACGAGATCCACCATCTCCTCCACCACATTCACGTTGGGAAGGCGCACGATCCCCCGCGCATCGGCATCCGGATGGCCGGGATCGAACACCTCGCGAAACGGACGGGAATCACGCACCACGCCGACGACGCGCACGCCTTCAGGCGATGCGGCATCTTCCTTGAACACCTCCCAGGTGTCCTCCCAGCTTGGCACGGCCGCGAATACCACCTGCCTGCGGCGGTATGGGCCACCTTCGGACGAGCGCGTAGCCTCAGCATTGGCGATGTTTTGCGCGATCACATCCATCCGCGCGCGTTGCGCGGACATGCCGGATGCGCTGATCCCCAGCGAAGCCAAAAGTCCCTTCATCACTGCCCTCCTTCACGCAGCACGCGAAGCAAGCCATCGATCCGCATCTTGAGCAGATCGCCTGTGGCGGCATACAGCATCTGGTTGCGCGCCATGCGCGCCATCTCCCGCTGCATGTCCACGGTGTTGCCGTCCATGCGCGCGGGAGGCGCGGTTTCTTCAGTCCACGGCAAAGCCTCGCCGCGCACCTCGGCGAGCACCTCGGCGAACCCGCGCGTATCGGCGCGGTAGTTCGGCGTATCAGCGTTGGCGATGTTGCGCGCGATCAGCGCATGCAGGCGCTCGCGCGCGATCCACGCCTCGGCAAGCCTTGCGAACGAGCCGTCGAACAGCCCATCAGCCATGACCACCTCCTTCCGCTGCCCAGCGGTAGCCCTCAGCCCGATAGGCGTTGAGCTTGTTGCGCAGCGTGCGCACGCTGATGCCGAGCATCTCGGCCGCCCGCGCCCGATTCCCGCGCACAAAGCGCAGCGTTTTCTCGATCAATAGACGCTCGGCCTCGCGAATCGTCATACCGGGGCGAAGCTCCCCTGCCTCCTGCGGCACCTGCTCCGCGCTCAACTCCAGGTGCTCGGGCATGACCTCGTCTCCGGCGATGAGTAGCGCGCGGTGCATGCAGTTTTCCAGTTCTCGCACATTCCCCGGCCAGCGATGCGCGACAAGCGCACGCCGCGCCGCCTCGCTCAGCCGCGGCACCGGCCGCCCATACTGCTCCGCGAAACGCAGCAAGAAGTGATCGGCGAGCATCAGAATGTCGCGCGGCCGCTCCCTGAGCGGCGGAATCTCAACCGTGACGACATTGAGCCGATAAAACAGATCCATGCGGAACACGCCTTCGGCGACGGCCTGCATAATGTTGCGGTTGGTGGTGGCCAGCACCCGCACATCCACACGCACGGGGCTGCGGGCGCCCAAGCGCACGACCTCGCCCTCCTGCAACACGCGCAGCAGCTTGGCTTGCAAGGCAAGCGGCATTTCCGTGATCTCGTCGAGCAGGAGCGTGCCTCCGTCGGCGAGCTCAAAGCGGCCGGGGCGCGCGCGGTCAGCACCGGTGAACGCGCCCTTTTCGTGCCCGAAAAGCTCCGCTTCCAGCATCCCCTCTGGAATTGCCGCGCAGTTGACCGCGACAAAGGGGCGCTCGGCGCGGTCGGAGCAGGCGTGGATGAATCGGCTCATCCGCTCCTTGCCCACCCCCGTTTCGCCGACGATCAGCACCGAGGCGCGGCTTGGCGCCACCTGTTCCGCTTTTGCGAGCACGCGCCGCATCCGCGGATCGTCGGTCGGGAACAGAAGCTGGATGCGCGCCTGCCGCCTCAGCTCATCGTCCACCGGAATCACCGCCACCACATCGTCCGCCGTGGAAACGCTTCGTGCACTCATCGCCTTGCTCCTTGCACCAGCTTGGATGCGCGTATCACGCTTAGCATCAAGCGTGCCGCCTGGGCGTAGGCGTCGTCGCCTTGGGCCACCTCAGCCCAGCTTTGTTCGGCCGCACGCAGATCGCCCGTCTCCGCCAGCGCTTGCGCCCAGTGGTAGCGCCACGCGCGATCGCGTTGGGCCTTTGGAACCCGCGCAAGCACCTGCCGCGCCCGATGAGGTGCCCCCGCTTCCAGCCACGCATCCGCGCTCCAAAGCCAAGCGCGCGCTGCTCCTGCCCCAAACGCGTTCTCCCAACTTGCTGCTGCCTCTCTCCAGTGATGAAGCGCCTCCTCCGCCTCGGCCCGCGTTTCCCAGTAAAGCCGCTTCCCCGATGCGGAAAGCAGATCCACCGGCACGGCGGCCAACCGCGCCAAGGCCTGGGAATGGGCACCGGCCCGCACGAAGAGGCTTGCGGCGACCACGGCGATCTCCGCGCGCCGCGCGGGATCAGCCATGCGCTCCGCCCAGCGGAGCAGCCGGGGTGCCTGTTCCGCTTGCCCGCGGTCCAGAAACAGCCGAGCGAGCACCAAGCGCGCTTCGTCCGCGGCAGGCCCTTCGGGGTGCGCGCGAAGCACCTGGCGAATCCACCGCTCGGCTTCCTCCCAGCGCCCCACGCGCCTGAGGGCATCCGCGATGCGCACCACCAGCCTTGGCGCTTTCTGCGGGGTTGGCATGAGCGTCGGGTAGGCGCGCACCAGCTGAGCAATGGCACTGTCATCACCGCCGTCAAGGGCGTGTTGAACGATGTCAGCAAACCGACGCTTGGCCCATGCCCGCGCTTTGGCGCGCACGGTGGCCTCACTCCCTTGCGCGGCAAGCCAAGCGTGTTTCAGCGCTGGATCCGTGGCCTTCTCGGGGCGCGCGATCCGCGCCCACAGGCGGGCAAGGTCCCAATGGGCTTCGTCTTCCACCGGCGAAAGTTGAAAACGCGCCCCCCATGCGTCGATGCGCTGGATGTAGCGGCGGATCGCTTCCGCATCGCGCAAATGCCTAGCCTCCAGCATCCATTGCCTGAGCCGCGCCAGGCGCCCCGCATTCGTCTCGGGAAAATCCGCCGCAAGCTTCGCATAGGCAGCCAGCGCAAGCCGTGGGTTTCGGCTGCGCAAGAGATCGGCGCGCAAAAGTCTGAGCTCCGCCACCTCGCGCGCGTCGGGAAAACGCAGCAAAAACCGCTCGATCCAGCGCATGGCTTGCTGCGGGTCGCGCCGGGCCAACACCTTCGCCCAGGCCGCTGCAAGCTCCGGGATGCGCTCGAACACCTCTGGCGCCACGCGCCTAGCCTCAACAAGGCGCGCCTCTCCCTCCGGGAATCTGTTCGCGCGCAGATCCAGCCAGCCCAGCCAGCCCAACGCTTCGGCACGCACGCGCGCTTCGGGCGCGCGCGTGGCCGCATCCAGCAGAGCCGCCAACGCCTGGGCAAGCTTGCCTTGTGCGATCCACGCCCGCGCCTGCAACACCTCGGCGGCGGTGGAAACGGACGCGGAGCCCTCCGCAGCCAACCGGGAGGCCAGCGTCGCCGCTTCATCCCACCGTTGGAGGTCTTCCAGAAGCTCCACTTTGCGCAATTGCCAGCGCGGATCGCGGGCAGCGGCAGGGTCGGCGCGAAACCACATATCCAGCGCACGCAGGGCTTCGTCCGCATAGGCCCCGTCCGCAGCGCGGTTGCGTTTGAGCCACGCCTGCGCGTGCAGCGCAAGCCACATCCGGCGGGATTCCGGCTTAAGAGCAGAATGCTGGAGCGCGCGCGCGGCGATGTCGGCGGCTTCCGCCCAGTTGCCCTCCTTCATCAGCCTTTCGGCGACGCCCAAGGCGCCTGCCGCCGCATAAACCGCTTGCGCCCAGATCAGCGCACCGATCATCCCTATGACGCGCCGCATAGGCGGCGCCAAGCAAACGGAAAGCCAACCGCGCTATTCGCTCGGGACTCGGATGCCTTTCTTCTTGATCTTCTCCAACAGGGTCGTGCGGTTCATCGAGAGAAACTGCGCGGCGCGGGTTTTGTTTCCATGAAAACGCTTGAGCGCCGCTTCGATGATCTCGGTTTCAAACTCGTCCACAAGCGCCTTCAGATCGATCGCGTCCACCGCCTCAAGGTCGATCGAAAACGCCCGTTTCGTGCGCGCGCCGAGATCCAGCATGCGTGAGGGCAGGTCGTCCACGCCGATCACGCCTTCGCGCTTCAAGATCGCGATGCGCTCGATCACATTTTGCAGCTCGCGCACGTTGCCGGGCCAGCGATACTTGAGCATCACCTCCCGCGCTTCCGGCTCGATGCCGGAAAGCTCGGCACCGAGGCGCTCGTTGCAGCGCCGGATGAACTCCTCGGCGAGCAGCAGGATATCCTCGCCGCGCTCGCGAAGCGGCGGCAGGTGCATCGGCACCACATCCAGCCGGTAGAACAGATCCTCGCGGAACGTGCCCTCCTCGATCGCCTTGCGAAGGTTGCGGTGCGTGGCCGCAATCACGCGCACATCCACTTCGATCGCGCGATCCCCGCCCACCGGCTCGATCACGCGCTCCTGCAACACGCGCAATAGCTTCACCTGCAGCTTCGGGCTCATGTCGCCAATCTCGTCGAGAAAAATCGTGCCACCGTGCGCAAGCTCAAACCGGCCAGGCCGCGTGCGCGTCGCGCCCGTGAACGCCCCCTTCACATGGCCGAAAAGCTCGGACTCCAACAAATCCTCCGGAATCGCCCCGCAGTTGATCGCCACGAACGGCTTGTCCGCGCGCGGGCTGAGGCGATGGATGAGGCGAGCGAGCACCTCTTTGCCGGTTCCGGATTCGCCGGTGATCAGCACCGTCGCGTCGGTGTCCGCCACCAGCGCCGCCGTCTCGCGCAGCCGCACGATCTCCGGATGCTGACCGATGAGCTCACGCTCACCCTCGGCTGCGCGCAGCCGCGCCTTGAGCAGACGGTTTTCGCGCTTGAGCAACCGCCGCTTGCGGATCTCCTCCAAGCGCGCAAGCAATTCGGCGAAATCGAACGGTTTTTTCAGGAAATCATCGGCGCCTAGGCGCATCGCCTCGATCGCGGTGTCCACCTCCGCATAGCCGGTCATCACGATCGCACCAAGATCCGGATCTTGGCTCTTGAGTGCGCGCAGAAGCTCAATCCCGTTGCCGTCGGGGAGGCGCACATCGAGCACCGCCACATCCACCGGCCCGTGCTTTAAATGTTCCTCGGCCTGTGTGCGATTGGCCGCTGCAAGCACCTGCCAGCCTTCTTCTTCTAGGATTTCCTGAAGCGCATCGCGCAGTGTTGCGTCGTCCTCGACCAACAGCACCAGGCCCAATGCGCGCATCGCCGCCCCCTTCGGATGATTGACGCATTTCAGCACAGGGCGGCACAGATGTCAAAACTTTGACTTAGGCGCGCGCAAGCACCTCGCGGATCATGCACGCACCCACGGTGTTGTTCGTGAACGGATCGATCAGGATGCAGGCGCCGGTGGTGCGGTTGTCTGCGTAAGGATCGCAGAAGATCGGCTGCGCAAGCCGCAGGCGCACGCGCCCGATATCGTTCATCGCAAGCTGGCTTGCTGGCTCCTTGTCCAGCGTGTGGATGTCGGTGCGGGAAAGGATCTC
>CAZTLD010000029.1:584-10379 GCA_964614395.1 uncultured Zetaproteobacteria bacterium | reverse complement strand
GGCCGCTTGAAGAGCTTGAGCAAGCGTTTTTCGAGGCGTGGCGCGATCCGGCGTTCCACGAGGAGCGAAAGGCGCTGCTTGCGCACTATGTGGGTCGGCCCACGCCGCTGTATCACGCCGCACGCCTGAGCGAAAAAGCAGGCGGCGCGCAGATCTGGCTCAAGCGCGAGGATCTCACGCACACCGGCGCGCACAAGATCAACAACACGATCGGCCAAGGGCTGCTTGCGCGCCGCATGGGCAAGACGCGCGTGATCGCCGAAACCGGCGCAGGCCAGCATGGCGTCGCCACGGCCACGGTCGCAGCCCTTTTGGGGCTTCGGTGCGACGTCTACATGGGCGCGGAAGACATCGAGCGGCAAAGGCCGAACGTGCTGCGCATGCGCCTTCTCGGCGCGCGCGTGATCCCGGTGCGCGCAGGCTCGGCCACGCTCAAGGACGCGCTCAACGAGGCGCTGCGCGACTGGGTCGCAACCTGCGACGACACCTTCTACATCATCGGCACCGTCGCGGGGCCGCACCCGTATCCGCTGATGGTACGCGAGTTTCAATCCGTGATCGGCGAGGAGGCGCGCGCGCAGATGCTCGAGCAGGCGGGGCGCTTGCCGGACGTGGCCGTCGCCTGCGTGGGCGGCGGATCCAACGCGATGGGGTTGTTCCACGCGCTGCGCGACGATCCGGTGCGGCTCGTCGCGGTGGAGGCCGCAGGCGAAGGGCTGGACACCGGAAGGCACGCCGCATCGCTTGCCCGCGGCCGCCCGGGTGTCTTGCACGGCAACCTCACTTATCTCCTCGAAGACGACGACGGCCAGATCCAGATCACGCACAGCATCTCGGCCGGGCTCGACTACCCGGGCGTGGGGCCGGAGCTTGCGCACTTGGCGGACACAGGGCGCGTGGAGCTCGCGCAGGCCACGGACGAAGAGGCGATCGAGGCGCTTCGGCTGCTTGCCGAAACCGAAGGGATCATTCCGGCGCTGGAGTCTTCGCACGCGCTTGCCCATGCGCTGAAGCTCGCGCGCACGCTTCCGAAGGATGCCCACATTCTCGTCAACCTCTCGGGCCGCGGGGACAAGGATCTGGCGACCGTGTTCCGGCGGCTGGGATGGGAGGAAAGCGCATGAGCGCCGAGCGCCTCACTCACGCCATCGCCCGCGCACGCGGCCGCCGCCGCGCCGCGCTCGTCGGTTACCTCACCGCCGGCGATCCCGACCCAAAGCAGTCGCTTGCCTGCTTTGAGGCGCTCGCGCGCCATGCGGACATCGTGGAAGTGGGCATTCCGTTCTCCGATCCGATGGCCGACGGGCCCGTCATCCAGCGGGCGGCGGAGCGGGCGCTTGCCGCGGGCACACGGCTTGACGATGTGTTCGCGCTCGTCGGCGCGCTGCGCAAGGCGCATCCGGAGCTTGGCATCCTGCTCATGGGGTATCTGAACAGCGCCTACGCGCGCGGCTATGCGCGTTTCTTCTCCGAGGCCGCGCATGCGGGCGCAGACGGCGTGCTGCTCGTGGACTGCCCGCCCGAAGAGGCGGACGAGCCTCGCCGCCATGCCGAGGCCCAAGGCCTTGCTTGGGTGCCGCTGCTTGCGCCCACCTCGTCGCCGGAGCGTGTGAAGAAAGCGGCGGCGATCGCCTCGGGATTCATCTATTATGTTTCACTGAAAGGCGTGACGGGGGCGAGCTTGGCCGCGATCGAGGAGGCGAAAGCGAAGGTGCACGCGATCCGCCGCTACACGGATCTTCCCGTGTGCGTCGGCTTCGGCGTGAAAACGCCCGAGCAGGCGGCCGCAGTGGCCACATTCGCCGACGGCGTCGTGATCGGAAGCCGCTTCGTCACCGAAATCGAAGATCATCCCGAGGAGGCGCCGCAGCGCATCGCCGAGCTTGCCGAGACGATCGCGAAGGCGCTGGAAAAGGGGGGGTGATGCGGCTGAGGGTGCTCGGCTGCTACGGCGGGCAGCTTTTGGGCTTCAGGCTCACTTCGTTTCTCGTCAACGACGACATCCTCGTGGACGCCGGCTGCCCGACCGAGGCGCTCACGCTCGAAGAGCAAAGCCGCATCCGCCATGTGCTCATCTCGCACACGCATCTCGATCACATCAAGGACATCGGCTTTCTCGCCGACAACCGCTCGCTCAAAAGGCTCGGCGGCGAAAGCGAAAACCGCACGATCACGATCCATTCGCTTCCGGAAAACCTTGAGATTCTTCGCAAGCACTATCTGAACGATCAAGTATGGCCGGATTTCACGAAAATCCCGCCGAACGACGAGCCGATCCTGCGCCTTTCGCCGATGGAGGCTGAGCGCGTCTATGAGCTCGGCAAGGTGCGCGTGATCCCGGTGCGCGTGAACCACCCGGTGCCGTGCACCGGCTTCATCCTCGAGCAGGACGACACGCAGGTGCTCTACTCGGCCGACACCGGCATCACCGAGCGCATCTGGCAGGTCGCCAATGAGCTTCCCAACCTGCGCGGCGTGATCGTGGACTGCTCATTCCCCAACGCTTACGAGAATCTCGCCCGCATCAGCGGCCACCTCACCCCGCAGCAGATGCGCGGCGAAATCGAAAAGCTGCATCTGCTCGGCGAAATCCCGATCTACCTTTACCACATGAAGCCGGAAACCTTGCCGCAGATGACCCAGGAAGTGGAAGCGCTGGGCGTGCCGCACCTGCGCATGCTCACCCAAGTGGACGAACTCCTCTTTTAGGGGGACGCGATGCGAACGACTCTTGCCCTGCTCGCCCTCATCCTCGGTGCGATGGGGCTTGCGGGCTTCGCCCGCCCGCCGGCGTTGGCGTGGCTTGCCTATGCGCTGGCCGCCGCAGCGGTGTTGGCGGCATTGCACCATCCGTGGCTGGCCGGTCTCATCGCCCTCGCCGCAGGCGCAGCCTACGCATTGCTGGGACAAGCCGAGCTTCGCCGGCGCTGGGTGAGCGCTCCCCTGATGCGGGTGCTGCAGCGGATGCTGCCGCCGATCTCTCCCACCGAGCGGGAGGCGGCGGATGCCGGCAAGATCTGGTGGGAGGCGGAGCTCTTCCGCGGCGCGCCCGACTGGAAGCAACTGCTCTCCATCGCTCCCGCCAAGCTCAGCGAAGAAGAACAGGCGTTTTTGGAGCACGAGGTCGAACAGCTGTGCGCGATGCTCGACGACGACGCGATCACGCGCGCGCACGACCTGCCGGACGAGGTCTGGGACTACCTTCGCGAGCACAAGTTCTTCGCGCTGATTATTCCCAAGGCCTACGGGGGGCTTGAGTTCAGCCCGTGGGCGCACGCGGCGGTGATCCAGAAGATCGCAAGCCGTAGTGTGGCCGCGGCGGTGACGGTGATGGTGCCCAACTCCCTGGGCCCGGCGGAGCTTCTGCTCAACTACGGCACCGAGCGCCAGCGCGATCGGTGGCTTCCGCGGCTTGCCCGCGGCGAGGAGATCCCGTGCTTCGCGCTCACAAGCCCCTGGGCCGGCTCGGATGCGGCCTCGATCCCCGATGTGGGTCGGCTTGAGCGGCGCACGATCGACGGCGAAGAGGTGCTGGGCTTCGTCGTCAACTTCGAAAAGCGCTACATCACGCTTGCGCCGAAGGCGACCCTCATTGGGCTTGCGTTTCGCGCCACCGATCCGGACGGGATTCTCGGCCTCGGCGAGGACCTCGGCATCACCTGCGCGCTCGTGCCCGCAGACACGCCGGGCATCAAGATCGGCAAGCGGCACGACCCGATGGGCGTGGCGTTTCTGAACGGCCCGATCGAGGGGCGCGAGGTGTTCGTGCCGATCTCGCAGGTGATCGGCGAGGAAGACGGCATCGGCCGCGGCTGGCGGATGCTGATGGAGCGCCTGAGCGTCGGGCGCGGCATTTCGCTGCCGTCGCTGTCTGCCGCCGGCTGTCGGCTGGCCGCGTGGAGCACTGGCGCTTATGCGCGCATCCGCCGCCAGTTCCATCTGCCGATCGGGCGCTTCGAAGGCGTGCAGGAGAAGCTGGCCGAAATCGGCGAGGGCGCGGCGATCACCGAGTCCACGGTGCGATTGCTGACCGCCGGCATCGGTGCGGATGCCAAGCCCGCGATCGCAACCGCGATCGGCAAGCGCTACCTCACCGAGTGGATGCGGCGCGTGATTTTGGCGGCGATGGACGTGCACGGCGGGCGCGGCATCTGCTTGGGGCCGAGCAACTACATCGGGCGCGTCTATCAAGCGGTGCCGATCGGGATCACGGTCGAGGGGGCGAACATCCTCACGCGCAGCCTCATGATCTTCGGCCAAGGGGCGATGCGCTGCCACCCTTATCTGCGCGCGGAGATGGACGCCGCCCATGCGGGCGATCTCGCCGCGTTCGATGCGGCGCTGGCCGGGCATTTGCAGCACGCCGCCGCAGTGATGAGCCGCGCAGTGTGGCTGGGCTTGCTCGGACGCTGGGCCAGGCCGAGCGCGCAGGTGGCGCACGAGCTACGCGCGCCGCTTGCGCAGATGACGCGCCTTTCCGCGGCGCTCGCGGCCGCGGCTGAAGTGGCGTTTGCCGCGCTCGGCGGGCGGCTCAAGCGCATGGAGATGATCTCCGGGCGCTTCGCCGACGCGTGGGCGGAGCTGTTCTTGGCGAGCGCGCTGGTGCACGCGCGCGCCTGCGGCGAAGTGCCGGAGGCGATGCGGCCGATCTGGCGCTTGGCGCTCGCAGGCTGCCTGCACCGCAGCGAGGAGGCGCTGCTTGCGATCGCGCGCGAGTTTCCGATTCGCGCGTTGCGGCCCGTGTTGCGCGTTTTGATCGCGCCGCGCGGGCGGCTTTGCCCGCCGCCTTCGGATGCGATGCGCAAGGCCGCGGCGGAAAGCATGTTGGAGGCAGGGCCTCTGCGCGCGCACTGGCAAGAGCTCATGTTCGTGCCGGATGATCCCGAAGACATCCTCGGGCGGCTGGAGCACGCGCTAGAGGCCGCGCTGCGCACCGAGCCGATCGAGCGCAAGCTCCGCAAAGCGGGCGCGCCGGCCTGGACGCTGGGCGAGGACTACGCCGCGTGGGCCAAGGCGCGGGCCGCGGAGGGCGTGATCACGAACGACGAGGCGGAGACGCTGATCGCCGCGCACGAGGCGATCCGGCGCGCGATCGCGGTGGATGCGTTCGACGATCTCTCCTCGCCCGCGCGGCCGCGGCGCCGGCGCACACGGAGGCGCTGACCCGCGCCCGAAGCCATCGGCCGAGGGCGCGCGAAACGCGAGGGGGATGGGCTGCGCGGCGCTTCGCCGCAAATGAAGGGCCGCATGCCCGCAAGCGCCACGCCCGCTCGGGCCCACCGCAAGGAGGTCTTCTGCGATGACGTTCATCGACGAGCTTTTGGCCTACAATCGCCGCTGGGCGGAATCCAAAAAGCAAAAAGATCCCGAGTTCTTCGCGCGCTCCGCGCAAGCGCAAAGGCCCGTGGTGCTGTGGCTCGGCTGTTCGGACGCGCGCGTGGGGCCGGACAAGCTGCTGGGCCTTCCGATGGGCTCGATCTTCGTGCACCGCAACATCGGCAATCTCTTTTCGCCGACGGACTTGAACGCGCTCGCCGTGCTCGAATACGCGATCGACGAGCTTCGCATCCCGAACATCATCGTCTGCGGGCACTACCGCTGCGGCGGGGTGGCCGCGGCGCTCTCCCACCGCGGCGTGGCGCCGATCGACCTGTGGATCGACCAGATCCGCCTCGTCTATCAGCGCCACGCCGAGGAGCTGGAAAGGCTTGACGAGGAAGCGCGGCTGATGCGGCTTGCCGAGCTCAATGTGGAAGCGCAGGTGGCGAACATCTGCCGCAACACGATCGTGCGCGAGGCCTGGCGCCGCGGCCAAGAGGTGCATGTGATCGGCATGATCTACGATCTGCGCACGGGGTTGCTCAAGCCGCTGGGCATCGAGTTCGACAGCGCCGAGGCGTTCGAACGCTACGCAAGCCAAACCGCATGAGGCGGCAACGCATGCCGCGCGCCTCGGGGCGCGCCTATGCAGCGGCCGCTAGCGCTTGAGCTCGGCCAACGCCGCGCGGATTTTCGCCCGCTGTTCCTCCGAAAGCGCCGCCTGATCGGGGCGCAGCGCCCGCGCCGCTTCGCGCAGCTTGCGCAATGCCTCGGAGGCATGGCGGCAATCCCGGCACATCGCGAGATGCAGCCGAAGCCTCCAGCGCTCAGCGGTGGAAAGCGGACGATCCAGCGCCTCCGACGCGATCCGCATCGCCTCCCGGCACGAGTATCCGATCATCGCTTCCTCCCGCCAAACCAATGCAGCTCCAGACACTTGCGCAGCGCAAGCCGGGCGCGATAGATCAGCACATTCAGATTCGTCGGCGTGATGTCCATCGCCTGACAGATCTCCTCGGGCGCATCTCCCGCGACCTCCCGCAACTCGAAGGCGCGGCGCTGCCGCTCGGGGAGCCGCTCAAGGCACATGCGAAGCGCTCTGAGAAACTCCCGATTTTCCAGCAAGCGCGCGGGATCATCGCGCCATGGCTGCGGATGCTCCACCCACCGGCCCGAGTCGTCGAACCAGCGGCTCGTCGGATCGCGCTCCAACGCGTCGTTCCGCTGGCGGGTGCGGATCTCGCGCCGGATGTGATCCACGATCTTGTGTTTGAGAATGCCGATCAGCCAAGTGCGCACGCTGGAGCGGCCGGAAAACTGCGCGCGCGCCTGCCAGGCGGCCAAAAGCGTTTCCTGCACGAGATCGGCGGCCTGATCCGGATCCCGCACGCGCGCCAGCGCATACCGGTATAGATCGTCCCCGTAGGCGTCCAGCCATCGGGCAGGGTCTTCGCGCTCCATGCTGCGATGATGCCCCGCGCCTGGCTCCTGGGAAAGCCGATCAGGCCTCAAGGATGAAGGTCACCGGGCCGTCGTTGACGAGCGCCACCTCCATCTGCGCGCCGAAGCGGCCGAGCACCGGCCGAATCCCGCGCCGCTCGACCGCCTGGGCGAGCCGCGCGAACAGAGGCTTCGCGCGCTCGGGGCCTTCCGCAGTGGAAAAGCTTGCGCGCGTGCCCTTTTTCGTGTCCGCGGCCACGGTGAAGTTCGGCACGAGCATCAACCCCCCGCCCACATCAAGCAATGAGCGGTTCATCCGCCCCTCGTCGTCGGCAAACAGCCGGTAGCTTGCGATCCGCTCGGCCATGCGCTCGGCGGTGCGCTCGCTATCGCCTCGCTCGATGCCTACGAGCGCCACCACACCCACGCCGATCTCGCCGGAAGGCACGCCTTCGATCACGAGGCTTGCCCGGCGCACCCGTTGCACGATGCAGCGCACGTTCCCTCCTGACCCGCACAAGCCTTGCGCCCCCGCGCGCCCGCGCCAAGCGCGTTGCCGGGGACACGAACATTCGCTTAAACTAGAAGCAGACAAGGAGGGTCGCATGGAGATGTTCGCACTGGGGATGCTGGGCGTGCTCGTGGTCGTGATCGCCTATCTCGTCGTGATCTACAACCGCCTCGTGCGGCTCAGAAACCGCTTTAAGAACGCGTTTGCGCAAATCGACGTGCAGCTTCGCCGCCGCTACGACCTGATCCCGAACCTCGTGGAGGCAGCCAAGGCCTACCTCAAGCACGAGCGCGAAACGCTTGCACGTGTGACCGAGGCACGGAATCAGGCGCTCGCCGCGGCGCAGGCCGCCGGCCGCAACCCCGGCGACGCAGGAGCGCTTCAGGCGCTTGCCGGCGCGGAGGCGCAGCTCGGGCAGGCGTTGCTGCAGCTGCAGGCGGTGATGGAAAGCTACCCGGACCTCAAGGCCAACCAGACGATCGCGCAGCTGATGGAGGAGCTCACCAGCACCGAAAACCGCGTCGCGTTCGCGCGTCAGGCCTACAACGACGCAGTGATGCGCTACAACACGCAGCGGGAAAGCTTCCCCGATGTGCTCGTTGCGCAGTGGTTCGGGTTTCCGCCCGCGGCGCTCTGGGAGCTGGACGATGCCAACGCCCGCGCCCCCGTGCAGGTGCGCTTTTGAGGGTGGCTGCGGCCGTCGACTTCTTCGCGCTGGAGGAAGACGCACGGCGGCAAAGCCGCAAGCTCGTGGTGCTTTTCGCGCTTGCGGTGCTCGCGGTCGTGGCCGCGGTGGACTTCGTGGTGCTGCTCGTCTTTCACTGGGCTGAGAGCCCCCGCTCGTCCGGCTTCTGGCATCCGGTGACGGCAGCGATCACGAGTGCGGTCACGCTTGCGATCGTGCTCGGCGGAAGCATCCGCGAAACGCGCCGGCTGCGCGCGCAAGGGGGCGCGGCCGTGGCCGAGATGGTGGGGGCGGTGCCCGTGCCGCGCGCGACGGACGATGTGCTGCTCCAGCGGCTGTGGAATGTGGTGGAGGAGATGGCGATCGCCTCAGGCCTTCCCGTGCCGCGCGTGTATCGGCTGCCTGAGGCCGGCATCAACGCGTTCGCTGCGGGCTACACGCCGGAAGACGCAGTCATCGCCGTCACCGATGGTGCGATTGATCTGCTCAAGCGCGACGAGCTGCAAGGCGTGATCGCGCACGAGTTCGCGCACATCCTCAACGGCGACATGCGGCTCAAAATGCACCTGATGGGGCTTTTGGCGGGGCTTACCGGGGTGAGCGACCTCGGCATCTGGATCTTGAGCGGCCGTATCCGCGTGCGCGCCCGCGATCGCGAGGCGCAAGCTTTGGGGCTTTCGCTCTTTTTGGGCTTTGCGCTGTTTTTGATCGGCACCGTGGGGCTTGTAGTGGCCGATCTCGTCAAGCGCGCGATCTCGCGCCAGCGCGAGTTTCTGGCCGACGCCTACGCGGTGGAGTTCACGCGCAACCCGCTGGGGCTGGCCAACGCGCTCAAGGTCATCGGCGGCTACGCCCGAGGCTCCCGCATCCATCATCCGGCAGCCCACCGCGCAAGCCACTTCTTTTTCTCTCACGCGCTCGGCGGAAGCGGCCGCCTGTGGGCGACGCACCCGCCGCTTGAAGCGCGCATCCGCAGGCTTGATCCGCAGTTTACGGGCAAGCTTCCCCGCATCGCGCCGGAAGTGCGCGCCAATGAAGTGCACACCGAGGCGGTGATGATGCTGGCAGGCGCAGCATCCCCGCAGTTTCAGCTTGAGGAAGCGCGCCTGAGGACCGCGCGCCTCCTGCCCATCTTGCGCGCGCGCGTGCTGCATCCGGAAGGCGCGCAGGCCGTAATGCTTGCGCTTTTGCTCGGACGCGACCGCAACGCGCGCCGCCAGGGCCTGCGCACGGTGCATGAGCTCGCCCCGAAGCTCTTCCGCGAAACGCTTGAGATCGCGGATGCGGCGGCCCGCGTGCCGCCCGAGGCGCGGCTTGCGCTGGTGGAGCTGGCCGTGCCTGCGTTGCGCGCGGTGCCGCGCGAAGACATCGCCCCGTTTCTGCGCGCGGTGCAGGCGCTCATCCGCGCCGACGGGCGGGTGGAGCCCTTTGAGTTTCTGCTGCAGCGGATTCTGCTCCGTTATCTTGCGCCGCGGCTGGGCACGCGCCGCCCACATCCCGGCAAGCCCACGGATGCGGACCTGCTCACCGTCTGGGCGATGCTCGCCCGCTTCGGGCGCCACGCCGATCCCGACCGCGCGCTGCGGGATGCCGCGCAAGCATTCGGCATTCGAGCCACGCCTCCCGAAGCCGTGGACTGGCGCGCACTGCATGCCGCGCTGGACAGGCTTGAGTACGCGCCCCCCAACACGAAGCGGCGGCTGATCGAAGGCGCGGCGCGGCTGGTGAGGGCGGATGGGCAAGTGAACACCGAGGAGCTGGAGCTTGTGCGCGCCGTGGCCGAGGCGATCGGCGTGCCGATGCCGCTGATGCTGGCCCCCAAGCTGCCACGCTCCGAGCC
>CAZTLD010000029.1:0-574 GCA_964614395.1 uncultured Zetaproteobacteria bacterium | reverse complement strand
CCCTCGTCCGCTGCCGACTAGCACCCTGAGGCCCGCCCTCCTTCATCGCGCGAGGCTTGCGGCGTGGCGTGGACGGATCGGGCGCAACGCGCCTGCCCTCGCCGCGCGGCGCTCAGGCGTTTTCTGGCCCGCGGTAAACCGCGCCCAGCACGGCCCCGAAGATCGCGTGCAGCATCAGCGTCATGACCGGCGCGGCCATTCCGAGCCTCAGCCCGAACAGGCCTGCTCCGGCCATCGGCATCACGAGCAGCATCATCAGCACCCACGCGCCGAGGCCAAACAGCACGCCTTTGATCCACGCCTTCCTGCCCGGGATCTTCGGGTAGAGCCACGCAAACCCGATGCCCCAGAACACGGTGCCGATCACGAAGTGCGCGATCCAACCCACGATCGGCCCGCCGCCGGTCATCGCCCCCAGCATGCGGATCACGTTGAGCTCCGGCATCAGCCCCATCATGCCTTTCGCCACCATCAGCGCGGAAAGCGCCACGGTGGCGGCAAACCCTGCGAGCAGCCCTCGGGTGATGTTCATCGTCGTCCTCCTTGCATTGAGCTTTGGCGCGCCTTCGCGCCA
>CAZTLD010000028.1:0-10466 GCA_964614395.1 uncultured Zetaproteobacteria bacterium | reverse complement strand
TGGAAGAAGCGCCCGGCGCGCCGCTCGTGCTGTTCGTCGCCGGAAACGTCGAGGCGCTTCGCGCCGCGCCGCAGCTTGCGGTCGTCGGCGCGCGCAAGGCGCTTGCGGAGGCGCGGCGCATCACGCAGCGCTGGTGCGCGGCCCTCGCCGAGCGGGGCGCGGTGATCACGAGCGGCCTCGCCTACGGGATCGATGCGGCCGCGCACGAAGGCGCGCTTGCGGCGCAAGGCCGCACGATCGCGGTGATCGGCGGGGGACTGATGCGGCTGATGCCGTGGCAGCAAAGGCTTGCGCGCCGCATCGTGGAGGCGGGGGGCTGTGTGGTCAGCGAACACGCGCCGGACGTGGAGCCGCAGCCTGCGTTCTT
This sequence comes from uncultured Zetaproteobacteria bacterium, assembly GCA_964614395.1. GTDB lineage: Bacteria > Pseudomonadota > Zetaproteobacteria > Mariprofundales > S012-25 > CAZTLD01. The sequence continues at coordinate 10,099 of CAZTLD010000028.1, read as the reverse complement.
CCCGCAGCGCAATCGGATCATCGCCGCGCTCGCCGATGCGGTGCTCGTCGCGCAGGCTGGCGAGCGCTCGGGCGCGCTGATCACGGCGCGGCTTGCCGCCGACTATGGGCGCGACGTCTGGGCGATGCCGGGGCCGGTCTGGAGCGAGGCGTTCGCCGGCGCGCACCGTTTGATTCAGGAAGGCGCGATGCTTGCCGCCGATGTCGCCGACCTCATGCGCGCGCTCGGGCTGGAGGCGAAGGCCGCCCCAAGCTTCACGCCGGAAAGCGACGAGGAACGGAAGGTTTGGGACGCGCTGGCGGCAGGCCCGCTGCACGTGGATGCGCTCGCCCACCACGCGGGCTTGACCCTGGATGCGCTTCTTCCCATCTTGCTCGCGCTGGAGATGAAAGGCGCCATCGTGCGTTTGCCGGGAGATCGCTATGGGCGAGCATAAGAAGACGAGCGCGGTCGTGGTGGTGGAATCGCCCGCGAAGGCGCGCACGATCGAAAAGTATCTGGGGCGCGGCTACAAGGTGCTCGCAACGTACGGGCATGTGCGCGATCTTCCGAAGAAGAACGGCTCCGTGGACCCGGAGCACGACTTTGCGATGATCTACGAAGAGCTTGCGGATCGCAAAAAGCGGATCGATGCGATCGCCGAGGCCGTCGCGCGCGCGGACAAGCTGATTCTGGCGACCGACCCGGACCGCGAGGGCGAGGCGATCGCCTGGCATCTGCTGGAGGTGCTCAAGGCGCGCGGTGTGCTCGAAGGCAAGACGATCGAGCGCATCACGTTCCACGAGATCACGAAGAAGGCGGTGCAGGAGGCGCTCGCGCACCCGCGTGGCATCGACCAAAGGCTTGTGGACGCGCAGCAGGCGCGGCGCGCGCTCGACTACCTCGTCGGCTTTCACCTTTCGCCGGTGCTGTGGCGGCGCATCCGCGGAGGGCTATCCGCCGGGCGCGTGCAATCGGCGGCGCTCCGGCTCATCTGCGAGCGGGAAGAGGAAATCCGCGCGTTCAAGCCGCGGGAGTACTGGACCGTGGAGGCGGAGCTCGCCGCGGAAGGCGGCCGCTTCACGGCCGAGCTCAAGGCGCTGGACGGGCGAAAGCTTGGCAAGTTCGATCTCGCCAACGAAGAGGCGGCCCGCCGCGCGGCCGCGGCGATCGAAAACGCCGACCGCATCGTCGTCGCGCGGGTGGAGCGCAAACAGCGCACGCAAACGCCGCCGGCGCCGTTCATCACCTCCACGCTGCAGATGGAGGCGGCGCGCAAGCTCGGCTTCTCCGCGGCCAAGACGATGCAGATCGCGCAGCGGCTCTATGAGGGGCTGCCGATCGACGGCGAAAACGTGGGCCTGATCACCTACATGCGCACCGATTCGGTGGCGCTCGCCGACGAGGCCGTGGCCGCGATCCGCGACGTGATCGCTGCGCGCTTCGGGCGCGACTATCTGCCCGCACGCCCGCGCCGCTACAAGACGACGACGCGCAACGCGCAAGAAGCGCACGAAGCGATCCGCCCCACCGATCCCGCGCGCACGCCGGAAATGCTCAAGGGCAAGATCCCGGACGACGCCTGGAAGCTTTATACGCTCATTTGGCAGCGCGCGGTGGCCTGCCAGATGAGCGCAGCGAAGCTTGAGCTGGTCACCGCGCACATCGAGGCGGGAAGCGCCCAGCTTACGGCAAGCGGCAGCACCGTCGTCTTTGACGGCTACCGCAGGCTCTACGAAGAAGCCCGCGACGAAAAGGAAGCGCCTGCGAAGATCCTGCCGCCGCTGCGCGAGCAGGAAGAGCTGCGGCTCATCAAGGTCATGCCCAAGCAGCACTTCACCGAGCCGAAGCCGCGCTACACCGAGGCGAGTCTCATCCGCGAGCTGGAAAAGCAGGGCGTGGGGCGGCCGTCCACGTATGCCGCGATCATCGACGTGCTCAAAAAGCGGGGCTATGTGCGCGTGGAAAAGCGAAGGTTTCACCCCACCGACGTCGGCGAGGTCGTGAACCGCTTTCTCGTCAAGCACTTCCCGGACATCGTCAACATCGGCTTCACCGCGCAGATGGAGGAAAAGCTCGATGCGATCGCGCGCGGCGAGGAGCCGTGGAAGCCGGTGTTGCGCGCGTTCTGGGAGCCGTTCTCAGCACAGGTGGACAAGACCTTGCGCGAAACCACGAAAAAGGAAGTCACGACCGAGCCGCTGGACGAGGCCTGCCCCGAGTGCGGCCGACCGCTCGTCGTGCGGCTTGGCCGCTACGGGCGCTTCATCGGTTGCAGCGGGTATCCCGAGTGCAGCTACACGCGCGAGCGGGAAGAGGCAGAGCAAGAAGCGGCGGACGCTCCCGCATGCGCGAAGTGCGGCGCGCCGATGCAGAAGAAGCGGGGAAGGTTCGGCGCGTTCTGGGGCTGCTCGCGCTATCCCGAGTGCGACCACACCGAGCCGCTCGTGAAGCCCGAGGCCACCGGCATCCGCTGCCCCGCCTGCGGCGAGGGCGAGATCGTGCGCCGGCGCTCGCGCCGCGGGCGCGCGTTCTGGGGCTGCTCGCGCTATCCCGAGTGTCGCTTCGTGCTCTGGGACGAGCCGGTGGCGAAAGGCTGCCCTGAGTGCGGGCATCCGTTCGTCGTGCGCAAGCGCTCGAAGAAGCACGGCACGCAGCTCGTTTGCCCGAACGAGGGATGCGCATGGCAAGAGGCGGAGACGAGCGAGCACGCGGCATGAAAATAGGGCCGGGCAGCCTTGCGGAGGCGCCGGCCGCCTGGCGGCTGAGCGTCGCGGCGCTGCCGGAGGCGTGGTCGTATCCAGTGTTCGCCGAGACGATCCGGCGCGGGGCAGCGTTTGCGGTGGCCGAAGCGCAAGGGCGGGTGGTGGGCTATGCGCTCGCCGAGGCGGTGTTCGATGAGCTGCACCTTTTGCAGATCGTCGTGGCGGCTTCGCATCGCCGGCAGGGGATCGGCGCCCATCTCATCCGCTGGCTGGAAGGCATCCCTGGGATGCAGCGGATTCTGCTTGAGGCGCGCGTCTCCAACACGGCTGCGATCCGCTTCTACGAACGCATGGGCTTTGCGCCGGTCGGCATCCGCCCGCGCTACTATGCGCCCGTGCGGGGGCGGCCCGCTGAGGACGCGCTCGTGATGGAAAAGCGGCTTGCGGTGCGCGAAGCGGCTTGAATCCGCCATCCAGTTTGCCGACAATCGGCGCCTTATGAACGATCGCGGGGTTTCCAGACGATGACGATGACCGGTGCGGAAATCTTCGTGGAGTGTCTGCGGCGCGAAGGGGTGGAGGTGATCTTCGGCTACCCCGGCGGCGCGGTGCTCCCGATCTACGACGAAATCTTCAAGAAGAACTACTTCCGCCATTATCTGGTGCGCCACGAACAGGCGGCGGTGCTCGCCGCGAACGGCTATGCGCGCGTCTCCGGCAAGTGCGGCGTGGCGCTCGTGACCTCGGGGCCGGGCGCGACGAACGCGGTCACGGGGCTGGCCGACGCCTACATGGATTCGATTCCGGTGGTCTGCTTCTCCGGTCAGGTGCCCACGCATCTGATCGGCAACGATGCGTTTCAGGAGGCGGATGTCGTCGGTATCACGCGCAGCTGCACGAAGCACAACTTCCTCGTCAAGCGCACCGAGGATTTGGCCGAGACGATCCGCAAGGCGTTTCATATCGCGACGACCGGCCGGCCCGGGCCGGTGCTCGTGGACATACCGAAGGATGTGAGCACGAACAGCGCTCCGTTCGTTTGGCCCGAGAAGGTGGAGATGCGCTCCTACAAGCCCGTGCTGCGCGGGCACCCGGGCCAGATCAAGCGCGCGGTGAAGGCGCTGCTTGCGGCCAAGCGGCCGGTGATCTACACCGGCGGCGGCGTGATCCTCTCGCCGCACGGCCCCGAGCGGCTGCGCAAGCTCGTGGACATGTTGCGTTATCCGATCACGCATACGCTGATGGGCCTGGGCGGCGTGCCGTATGATCATCCCTGTTTCCTTGGAATGCTCGGGATGCACGGCACGTTTGAGGCGAACATGGCGATCCAGCATTCGGATCTGATCCTTGCCGTGGGCGCGCGCTTCGACGATCGCGTGACCGGCAAGGTGGAGGCGTTCGCGCCGGATGCGAAGATCATCCACATCGACGTGGATCCGTCCTCGATCTCGAAGAACGTGTATGCGCACATTCCGATCGTCGGCGACGTCGGCACGGTGCTCGGGCAGATGATCGAAGAGATCGAGCGCAAGAAGCTCAAGCCCGATCAGGACGCGCTTTCCGTGTGGTGGAAGCAGATCGACGAGTGGCGCGCGCGCGACTCGCTCCACTTCGAACAGCCCCCCACCGGCCCGATCAAGCCGCAAAGTGTGATCAGGCTTGTGCACAAGCTCGTGGGGGACGAGGCGATCGTCGCCACCGACGTGGGCCAGCACCAGATGTGGGTGGCGCAGCACTTCGGGTTCCGCCATCCGCGGCGGTGGCTGACTTCCGGGGGGCTTGGCACGATGGGCTACGGGCTGCCTGCCGCGATCGGCGCCAAGATCGCCGCGCCCGACAAACCCGTGATCGTGTTCACCGGCGACGGCTCGATCCAAATGAACATCCAGGAGTTGTCCACGGCGCGGCAATACAAGCTTCCGATCGTGATCATCATCCTCAACAACGCGTTCCTCGGCATGGTGCGCCAGTGGCAGGAGATGTTCTACGAATCGCGCTATGCGCACTCCTACATGGATTCATTGCCGGACTTCGTGAAGCTCGCCGAGGCCTATGGCGGCGTGGGCATGCGCATCGAGCGCTTCGAAGACCTCGAAGAAGGGATCAAACAGGCGCTTTCGGTGCGGGATGAGCGCTTCGTGCTCGTGGACGTCGTGATCGCGAAGGAAGAGAACGTCTATCCGATGGTGCCGGCAGGCGCCGCGCTGCACGAGATGGTGCTGGCATGAGGCACACGATCACGATCCTGGTCGAAAACGAGTTCGGGGTGCTCACGCGCGTGGCGGGGCTTTTCTCCGCGCGCGGATACAACATCGAGTCGCTCAATGTGGCGCCCACGCTCGATCCGACGGTCAGCCGCATGACGCTCGTCACTTATGGCGACGAGCGCGTGATCGAGCAGATCAAAAAGCAGCTCAACAAGCTGATCCCGGTGATCAAGGTCGAGGACATCTCGCGCGTGGATCACATGGAGCGCGAGCTTTTGCTCGTGAAGGTGCGCGCGGAGCGCGAAACGCGCGCGGAAGCGTTGCGCATGGCCGAGGTGTTCCGCGCCAAGGTCGTGGACGTCTCCGAGACCAGCTACACCTTCGAGCTCACCGGCAAGCCGAAGAAGCTCGATGCTTTCTTACGCATGCTCAAACCCCTTGGCATCATCGAAGCCACGCGCACGGGGCCTGTGGGCATGCGCCGCGGCGCGCAAGGGTTCACCGTCGAGGAATGACTGCGGCGCTCATCGGCAACTATGCGCGCGCGCCGATCGCGATCGTGCGCGGCGAGGGCTGCTGGCTGTGGGACGACGCCGGCCACGCCTATCTGGATTTCACCTCTGGCGTGGGCGTGGTGTCCGTAGGGCATGCGCACCCTCAACTTGCGCGCGCGATCTGCGAGCAGGCGCAAACGCTGCTTCATGCTTCTAACCTCTTTCAGATCCCGCAGCAGGAGCTTCTGGCCGAACGGCTGCGTCAAATCGCCGGCTTCGGCAAGGCGTTCTTCTGCAACTCGGGCGCCGAGGCCAACGAGGCTGCGATCAAGCTCGCCCGCCGCTGGGCCTATGCCCGGGGAGATCAACGGCGCACGATCTTGGCGCTCAAAGGCTCGTTTCACGGGCGGACGCTTGCGACCGTCGCCGCCACGATGCAGGCCAAGGTGCAGACAGGCTTCGATCCGCTCCCTTCCGGCTTTCGCGCGATCGAGGCCCCGACCGAAGCGGCGCTCGAGGCGGCGTGGGGCGAGGATGTGCTCGGCGTGATCGTGGAGCCGATTCAGGGCGAGGGCGGCGTGCGCCCGCTTGATCCGGCGTTTCTGCAAGCGCTTCGCAAGCGCTGCGATGAGGCGGGGGCGCTTCTGATCTTCGACGAGGTGCAAACCGGCATCGGCCGCACCGGCGCATGGTTTGCGTTCCAAGATGTGGGCGTAAAACCCGATATTTTGACGCTCGCCAAGGGGCTTGGGGGTGGCGTGCCGATCGGCGCGATGCTCGCGCGCGACGACGTCGCGGAGGCGTTCACGCCCGGCACGCATGGCTCCACCTTCGGCGGCAATCCGCTGGCTGCGCAGGCCGCGCTCGCCGTGCTGGAAATCATCGAACGGGAAGAACTGCTTTCGCATGTGCGAAGGCTGGGCGAAGCGCTGGGCGCAAAGCTTCGAGCACTATTTCCGGAGGCAGTAGAGGTGCGCGGCCGCGGCCTTATGTGGGGCGTGGAGATGAAAAAGCCCGTAGAGCCGCTCATCGAGGCCGCGCGCAACGAAGGGCTTTTGGTGTTGCAGGCTGGCGAGCGGGTGTTGCGCCTTCTGCCGCCGCTTGTGCTGAGCGACGAGGAGCTTTCCGAAGGCATCGCGCGGCTTGCGCGCGCCAAGGAGCGAATGGCATGAGGCACTTTCTGCGCGTTTGGGATGTGAATGCCGAGGAGCTGGCCGCGATCTTGGCCGCCGCCCAAGATCTCAAGAAGAAACGCGCCGAAATGCGCGCCCAAGGCCCGTTTCCGCTCGCCGGCCGCCAGCTTGCGCTCGTGTTCGACAAGGCGAGCACCCGAACGCGTGTGTCGTTTGAAGTGGCGATGCACGAGTTGGGAGGCCATGCGCTGTATCTGCACAGCTCCACGACCCAGCTCGGCCGCGGCGAGCCGGTGGAGGACACCGCGCGGGTGCTGTCGCGCATGGTGGATGTGATCGCGGTGCGCACGCACGCGCATGCCACCGTCGAGCGGTTTGCCGCGTTTGCGTCGGTGCCGGTGATCAACGCGCTCACCGACTGGCAGCATCCGTGCCAGATCCTTGCTGATCTGCTCACCGTGCAGGAAGCGCTGGGAGAGCTTGCGGGCCTCAAGGTCGCTTGGGTAGGCGACGGCAACAACATGGCGCACGCGTGGATCGAGGCGGCGGCGCTTGCGCGCTTTTCGCTCGTGCTCGCCTGCCCCGAGGGCTTCGATCCCGATGCGGCGCTCGTGGAAGAAGCACGCGCGCGCGGGGCCGAGATCACGCTTGTGCGCAGTCCCGAGGATGCCGTGCGCGGCGCGGATGTCGTGACCACCGATGTCTGGGCCTCAATGGGGCAGGAAAGCGAAGCCGAAGCGCGCCAAAAGGCCTTCGCCGGCTACACCGTGGATCAGGCGCTGATGAGCCAGGCGGCGCCGCATGCGATCTTTTTGCATTGCCTTCCCGCGCACCGCGGCGAAGAGGTGAGCGCCGAGGTGCTGGAAGGGAAGCAGTCGCGCGTCTGGGACGAGGCGGAAAACCGCCTGCACACGCAGAAAGCGCTTTTGCTCTTCCTCTTCGGCCGGCTGTAAATGCCCGAGCTTTTGTGCATCGGGCATGCCGCATGGGATCTGGCGCTGAAGGTCGCCACGATCCCCGGCCCGGACGAAAAGGCGCGCGCCACCGCGCGCGCGGCAGGAGGCGGCGGGCCGGCGGCGACGGCCGCGTGCACCGCGGCGCGGCTGGGCGCGAAGGTGGCGTTCGCAGGGCGCATCGGCCAAGACTGGGCGGGCGATTGCTTGCTGGATGAGTTTTCCGCCTTCGGCGTAGACGCGCGCTTCGTCCGGCGGACTGACGCGCCCACGCCGATTTCGGCGATCCTCGTGCGCGAGCGCGACGGCGCGCGCACGATCGCAAACCACAACCCCGGCGGATGGCTGGAAAGGCTCGATTGGGGCGGGATCCGGCCGCAGTGGGTGCTCGCCGACGGCCACGAGCCGCTTTTGGCCGAGCATTGGCTGGGGAAGGCGCCGATGATCCTGGATGCGGGATCGCTGCATCCGGGCACCGAGCGCTTGATGCGGCGGGTGGAGGTGCTGGCGGCCAGCGAGCGCTTCGCGCGCGAGGCCACGCAGCATCGCGATCCGAAGGCGATGCTGGCCGCGCTTGCCGGCTGGGCGCCCTATGTCGTGATCACGCTGGGCGAACGCGGGCTTGTCTGGGCGGCGGAGGGCGAGCGGGGCGCGATGCCGGCGTTCGCCATCGAGGCCGTAGATACGACCGGCGCCGGCGATGTGTTCCACGGAGCGCTGGCTTGGGCGCTGCTGCGCGGAAAACCCTGGCCGGAGGCGCTGCGCTGGGCGCAAGGCGCGGCCGCGATCGCCTGCACGGGCTTTGGCGCGCGCACGCGGCTTCCTACGGCCGACGAAGTGCGGCATTTCCTTGCCGCCGCTAGCCTGCGCGACGATTGCGTGGAGGTGTGAGGTGCCGATCAAGTCGGATCGCTGGATCCGCAAGATGGCGAAAGAACACGGGATGATCGAGCCGTTCGAGGAGCGGCAGGTGCGCGAAATCGACGGCCGCGGCGTGATCTCGTATGGGCTGTCTTCCTACGGCTACGACATCCGCTGCGCGGATGAATTCAAGATCTTCACGAACGTGCACTCGGCGGTCGTGGATCCGAAAAACTTTTCGCCGAAGTCGTTCGTGGACTACAAGGGCGATGTCTGCATCATCCCGCCGAACTCGTTCGCGCTTGCGCGCACGATCGAATACTTCCGCATCCCGCGCAATGTGCTCGTGATCTGCTTGGGTAAATCCACCTACGCCCGCTGCGGCATCATCGTCAATGTCACGCCGCTGGAGCCGGAGTGGGAAGGGCATGTGACGCTGGAGTTCTCCAACACAACGCCGCTTCCGGCGAAGATCTATGCGGGCGAAGGGGTGGCGCAGGTCGTGTTCTTGGAGGCCGACGAGGTCTGCGAAGTGTCCTACCGCGATCGCGGCGGCAAGTACCAAGGCCAAAGGGGCGTGACCCCGCCGAGGCTGTGATGCGGCTGGACGCGCTCTACGCGGAAAGGCGGACGCCGACGATTTCGTTCGAGTTCTTCCCGCCGAAGACGGAGCAAGGCGAGGAAAGGCTTTGGGCCACGCTTGAGGCGCTTTCTCGCTATCAACCGGACTTCGTCTCCGTCACCTACGGTGCAGGGGGCTCCGAGCGCGCGCGCACGCGCAATATCGTCGTGCGCATTGCGCAAACCACCGAGCTCACGCCGGTGGCGCATCTGACTTGTGTCGCGGAGGACGAAACGCAGATTCGGGCGCTTTTGGACGACTACGCCGCGCACGGCGTGGAGAACATCTTGGCGCTGCGCGGCGATCCCCCGCAGGATCCGGCGTTCCGCTGGCCGGAGAACTTCCGCTACGCCACCGACCTCATCCGCTTCATCCGCGCGCATAATCATTTCGCGATCGCCTGCGCCACCTACCCCGAAGGGCATCCCGAATCGCCGAACGGCCCGGAGGACGACGCGCGCGTGCTCAAGATGAAGCAGGATCTCGGCGCTTGCGTGGCGATCACGCAGTATTTCTTCGACAACGACGATTATTTCCGCTTTCGGGACATGGCCGCGCGCTTCGGGGTCGCGATTCCGATCGTGCCCGGCATCATGCCGATCCGGAACTTCGAGCAGATCGTGCGCTTCTCCGAGCGCTGCGGGGCGACGATACCCGATTGGCTACGCGAACGATTCGCCGAGGTGGGGGATGACCAAGACGCCGCGCGCAAGCTGGCGATCGAGATCGCGGTGCGCCAATGCGAAGCGCTTCTCGCCGGCGGCGCGCCGGGGCTGCACTTCTACACGCTCAACCAACCCGATCTTACCTCGGCGATCCTGAACACGCTGGGATTTTCCCGCCCCTGAGCGCCTGCAGCGGCCGCTCTACTTGCCCGCTGACTAGGGCGGGTTCTCCGAGGAGTGTCCCCATTTTGGGAAAGGAAACTGGCGCGCGGTAGAGGATTCGAACCTCTGACCTTCGGCTCCGGAGGCCGACGCTCTATCCAGCTGAGCTAACCGCGCGTGCAGTCGTAATCCTAGCTTCAAGCGCCTATCCGGCAACGGAACCTGGAGCCGACGGGGGGACTCGAACCCCCGACCTGCTGATTACGAATCAGCTGCTCTACCGGCTGAGCTACGTCGGCAGGGGGCGTTATTGTAGCG
>CAZTLD010000027.1:0-10587 GCA_964614395.1 uncultured Zetaproteobacteria bacterium | reverse complement strand
TCGCTTCGTCCAACGCAGGCGTCATCGCGCAAACGCGCGCGGTTGATTGTAATATCCGTGTCCGCGAGCGTTGCGCGACGACTCCGCCAAGGAGGACGATGAGCTTGCTCCGCCCTGCGAAACATGGGGATACGCTGTTTCGCTGGCTTGCGCGCGGCGCGGCCGGCGCGGTCGTGCTTTTGTTCGCGGCCATGCTCTGGGAGCTTGCGAAGGCCTCATGGCCAGCGTGGCACACCTTCGGGCTTGGCTTTCTCGTGAGCAGCGAATGGGATCCGGTGCGGGAACGCTTCGGCGCGCTGGTCCCGATCTTCGGCACGATCGCCACCACTCTGATCGCGATGCTGCTTGCCGCTCCCGTGGGCATCGGCATCGCGCTGTTTCTGACCGAGCTTGCGCCGCCGTGGCTGAAAGCGGTCACGGGCGTGGCCGTGGAGATGCTTGCGGCCGTTCCCAGCATCATCTACGGCATGTGGGGGCTGTTCACGCTCGCGCCGGTCATGGCCGATCATGTGCAGCCGTGGCTCATGGACCATCTGGGGTTCATTCCGCTGTTCGACGGCGTGCCGATGGGCATCGGGATCCTCACGGCCGGCGTGGTGCTCGCGATCATGGTGCTGCCGTTCGTGGCCTCGGTCGTGCGCGATGTGTTCGACCTCACGCCGCAAAACCTCAAGGAGGCCGCCTACGGCATGGGCGCGACCACCTGGGAGGTCGTGCGCGACGTCGTGATCCCCTACGGGCGCAAGGGCATCGTGGGGGCGCTGTTTCTCGCCATCGGGCGGGCGCTGGGCGAGACGATGGCCGTCACCTTCGTGATCGGCAACGCCTATGAGCTATCCTGGTCGCTTCTGATGCCCGGCAACTCGATCGCCTCCACGATTGCGAACGAGTTCACCGAAGCCGACTCCGATCTGTATCTCGCCTCGCTGATCGCGCTGGGGCTCGTGCTGTTTCTGATCACATGGATCACATTGCTCGCCGCGCAGTGGTGGATTCGGAAAAGCGCGGCCGGAGCCGGGCGATGACGCGCCTTGCACGCCGGCGGTGGAGCAACCGCGTCGTGCTCGTGCTCTCGGGACTGGCGGCTGCGCTCGGCGCAGGGATGCTCATCTGGGTGCTGTGGGATGTCGTCGCCAAGGGCGCGGCGGCGATCAACTGGGCGTTTTTCACCGAAACCACGCCGCCGCCGGGCGAAGAAGGCGGCGGCATGGGCAATGCGATTCTGGGCACGCTCAAGCTCATCGCCGTGGCCGCCTTGATGGCCTCGCCTTTGGGAGTCCTGATCGGCATTTATCTTGCCGAGTTCGGCCGCGAGGAGCGCTTCGGCGAGATCGTGCGCCGCACGCTTGATGTGCTGGTTTCGGCCCCCTCGATCGTCGTCGGCGTGTTCGTGTATCTGCTCCTGGTGCGCCCGTTCGGGCACTTCTCCGGCTGGGCGGGTGCGGTGTCGCTTGCGATCATCATGTTGCCTGTCGTCGCGCGCACCGCCGAGGAGATGCTGCGGCTTGCGCCGGACGAGTTGCGCGAGGCGGGGCTCGCGCTTGGCATGCCCTACTGGCGCATGGTGCTGGCGATCGTGCTGCGGGCGACGAAGGCAGGCGTGCTCACCGGCATCTTGCTCGCATTGGCGCGCGTGGCGGGGGAGACCGCGCCGCTGCTCTTTACCGCGCTCAACAGCCCCTACTGGCCGGATACGCTTGCCGAGCCCACCGCGAACCTGACGGTGACGATCTTCAACTACGCGATGAGCCCGTATGAGCGCTGGCATGCGCTCGCCTGGGGCGGCGCGTTTCTGATCACGGCGGGCGTGCTGTGCGTGACGATCTTCGTGCGCGTCGCATTCCGCAAGGGAGGTCGGCCTTGAGCGACACGAACAATGCCTCGATCAAGCTTTCCGTGCGCAAGCTTTCGTTCTGGTATGGCGACAAGCAGGTGCTTTTTGACAACACGCTGGACATTCACGAGCGGAAGGTGACCGCGTTCATCGGCCCGTCCGGCTGCGGCAAGTCCACGCACATCCGCTGCTACAACCGCATGTTCGAGCTGTATCGCGGCCAGCGCGCCGCAGGCGAGATCTGGTTCGACGGCGTGGACATCCTCAAGCCCAACGCGATGGACTCGCTGGAGCTGAGAAAGCGCATCGGGATGATCTTCCAGAAGCCCACGCCGTTTCCGATGTCGATCTTCGACAACATCGCCTACGGCATCCGGCTGCACCAAAAGCTTCCGAAAAGCGAGCTCGAAGGGCGCGTGGAGGCGGCGCTCAAAGCCGCCGCGCTCTGGGACGAGGTCAAGGACAAGCTGCACCAGCCGGGCAGCGCCCTGTCCGGCGGGCAGCAGCAGCGGCTGTGCATTGCGCGGGCGCTGGCGGTGGACCCGGAGGTGCTGTTGATGGACGAGCCGTGCTCGGCGCTCGATCCGATCGCGACCGCGAAGATCGAAGAGTTGATCGACGAACTCAAGACGAGGCTGACGATCGTGATCGTCACGCACAACATGCAGCAGGCGGCGCGCGTGTCCGACTATACTGCGTTTTTCTACATGGGAAGGCTCGTCGAGTTCGGGCCCACCGGCGAGCTGTTCACGCGCCCGAAGAAGAAGGAAACCGAGGACTACATCACCGGCCGGTTCGGCTAAGGAGGAAGCGATGCCTGAACACACGCTGCGTCGATTCGACGATGCGCTGGCGGCGCTGCACGAAAAAGTCGCCTCGATGGGGGCGCTTGTGGAGAAGGCGATCGCGCAGGCGATCGATGCGATCTACCAGCGCGACGAAAAGCTTGCGCGCAAGGTCGTGGAGCGCGATCGCGCGGTCAACGCGATCGAGGTGGAAACGGATGAACTCGCCCGGCGCATCATCGCGCTGTGGCAGCCGGCGGCCGGCGATCTTCGCTTCATCTTCAGCGCGGTGAAGGTGGTCACCGATCTTGAGCGCATCGGCGATCTCGCCGAGGGCATCGCCGATCAGTGGCTGCACACCGACACGCATCCGAAGCCCCCGGCCTCGTTGCGCGCGCTCGCCGAGCAGGCGATGCGCGAGGTGCGCGAGGCGGTGGATGCGTTCACGCGGCGCGACGTGGACAAGGCCATGCGCGCGATCGAACAGGATGCGGAGCTTGATCAGATGTTCCGCTCGTTCCAGCGCGAAATGCTCACCTACATGATGGAAGACCCGCGCAAGATCTCGGAGGGGCTTGCGCTGTTCTCGATCGCACGGGCATTGGAGCGCATCGGCGATCACGCGACGAACATCGCCGAGATGGCGATCTACATGGTGCGCGGCCACGACATCCGCCATGTGGACCACGAAGAGGCCGAACGGATGCTGCAGGAGAACAACAAGCGCTGATGCAACCGATCACCGTCAGCGAGCTCACCGCCCGGATCAAGGTGCTGCTCGAGCGCAACTTCACGCAGGTGGCGGTGATCGGCGAGGTATCCAACCTCAGCGCGCGCAAGCACCTGTATTTCACGATCAAAGACCGCCACGCCGCGTTGGACGCGATCATCTGGCAAAGCACATGGCGCCGCATGTCCATCCGCCCCGAGGAGGGGCAAAGCTTTTGCTTCTACGGGCGCATCACCGTTTACGAGCCGCGCGGGCGCTATCAGCTCATCGTGGAACGGATGGAGCCGGTGGGGCTGGGGGCGCTCGCCGCCGAGATCGAGCGGCGCAAGCAGCGGCTCCGCGCCGAAGGCTTGTTCGATGCCGAGCGCAAGCGCCCCATCCCGCGGCTTCCGCAGCGGATCGCGGTCGTGACCAGTCCCGAAGGCGCGGCGTGGCGGGATGTGCAAAAGGTGCTGGCCACGCGGCCGGGGTGGCTGGAGGTGGTGCTGGTGCCGTGCCTCGTGCAAGGGGATCAGGCGCCAGCCTCGATCGTGCGCGCGCTCGCGCAAGCCGCGGCGCTTGCGCCGGATGTGATTTTGCTCGTGCGCGGCGGGGGATCGCTCGAGGACCTCATGGCGTTCAACGACGAGCGCGTCGTGCGGGCCGTGGCCGCCTCGCCGATTCCGGTGATCACGGGCGTAGGCCACGAAACGGATACGACACTGGTCGATCTTGCCGCCGACCTGCGCGCCGCCACCCCTTCGCACGCGGCCGAGCGCTGCTGCCCTTCGCGCGAGGAGCTCAGACAAGCCTTGCACCGATTGCTGGAGCGGTTGCACCGACTCGCCCACCAGCGGGCGCGCGTCGCGGAGGTGCGGCTGAAGGCCGGGCTTGCCCAACTGCGCGAGCGGCGCGCCGGGTGGCTTGCGCACCACCGCACCGCGGTGGCGCGCCTTGAGATGGAGCTGGAAAGGCTCACGCGCACAGGGCTTGCCCGCCGGAAAGAAAGGGTGCTTGCCCTTGCCCGCAGCGTCCGACATCTGCCGCCGATGCACCGGCGCCAGCGCGCGGTCGGAGCATTCGCACAGAGGCTTGCCCGCGCGGTGCATGCAAGGCTGCGCATGGATCGCGCACGCCTTCAAGGCGCGCACGATGGCCTTACGCGCGAAGCGCAAAGGGCGCTTGCCCGCCCCTCCGCACGCCTTGAACGCTTGGCCCGGAAGCTGGAAGCGCTGCATGCCGCGCAGCAGGCGGAAGAGCGAGCGATCCTGAAAAAGGGCTACGCGAAATGCCTTGGCGCGGATGGGCATGTGCGCGTGCGCGCAGCCCAACTGAAGCCCGAAGACGAAGTGCGGCTGTGTTTCTACGACGACGATCGCATCGCGCGCATCTTGTCGCGCTAGCGCTCGTCTGGGCGTGCGCCGGTTGGGCTGCGGCCGCCCAGCCCGGCGATCTCGTGGTGCTGGAAACGGAAGGCGCCACCCGGCCCACGCTGCATGCGTGGGGGCGCAGTTGGCCGGTGCGCCGGATCAGCGCCCAGCGCTGGCGCGGCTGGGTGGGCGTGGATCTTACCGTGCGTCCGGGCCATTACGTTGCTGAGTGGCGCTTTTCCCACCGACGCGTGCGCGAGGCCATCGTCGTGCGCCCGCGCGCGTTTGCCGTCTCCCGCATCAGAGTGCCGAAAGCGATGGCCGAGTTCGACGCCCCCACGCTTGCCCGCATCCGGCGCGAGGCGGAGGCGATCCGGCGCTGCTATCGCGACTGGCGCGGGCGCGCCCCCGCGTTCCGTTTCCTTGCGCTTCCCACCGAAGGGATCGTCTCCACACCCTTCGGCGCGCGGCGCGTCGTCAACGGAAGCCCGCGCGCGCCGCACAAGGGCGTGGACATCGCCGCGCCCCGAGGCACGCCGGTGCGCGCGCCGATGGATGGCCGCGTCGCGCTCGTGCTGGACGGGTATCTCGTGGGGCGCACGGTCTGTGTCGCGCACGGGGAGGGGCTCGTTTCCGTGTTCATGCACTTGGACGAGGTCAAGGCGCGCAAGGGAGCGTTCGTGCGCGCAGGCGAGATCATCGGCACGGTCGGCCAAACCGGCCGCGCCACCGGCCCGCACCTGCACTGGGGCGTCGTGTTCCGCGGCGCGGCGCTGGATCCGTTGCGCTTGGTTGCCAATCGTGCTACAAACGCAGCCAAAGGAGCGGATCATGGACGCAAAGGTCAAGCAGGCGATGGTGATTGAAGACGAAGCGACGGTGCAAAGCGTGCTCACCGCGTTTTTGCGGCGCTACTTTCAGGAGCGCGGCGAAAGCTGCGAGGTGAAAAGCTACGACGATCCGGTGCAGGGGCTTTTTGACCTCACAACCCAAGGCGATCGCTACGATCTCGTGTTGCTCGACGTGCGCATGCCCAGGCTCAACGGCGACGACATCTACGAATCGATGCAACATGTGCTGCCGGAGGTGCTCAACCGCATCCTGTTCGTCACCGCCTATCCGGAGGATCTGGAGGCGCGCTTTCCGAACCTGAATCTCCGCGTGCTTCCCAAGCCCTTCCGCTACGAGGACTTCGCCGCGAAGCTCGACGAAATGCTCGGCGCTGCATGAGGCTTGCGCGCGCCTCGGCCACGGAGCGCCGGATAGCCGCCGCCGTCGCGGGCGTGGCGTTTGCGGCCTTTGCTGCACTTGCGCTGTGGCGCTGGATCGCGCCGGAAAGGCCTTCGCCCCCCGCTCCTGAACCGCGCACCGCACCCAAGCCGACGCTCGCCTCTCCTCCTGCATCGCCGCAGCCCGCACCGCCGCCTTCGATCCCGCCCCAACCCCCGGCGCTGCCTGCTGCTTCACCCCCTCCACAAGCCGCACACGAACCTCAGCCCGCACCGCGCGCCACCGCCCCCACGCACCGCGCAGCTCCGCAAAAGCCCGCTGCCCCCGCGCAAGCGACGCGCTGGTATGTGCAGGTGGCGGCGTTCGATCATCTGAGCCTCGCGAAAAAGCGCTTGGCCGCGCTTCGTCGAAAGGGCTGGCGCGTGCGCATGGTGCAGAAGGACAATGGATTGGTCGCGCTCTGGATCGGGCCGTATGCAAGCGAGAAAGAAGCGCGCCGAAAGCTTCGCTTCATCCGCGGGCGGCTTGCGCCGGACGCCTTCATCGTGCGCCGTTGATGCGCGCGATCGTGGGGCTGGGCGGCAACGTGGGCGAGGTGCGCAAGGCTTTCATCGCCGCGCGGGCGCTTTTGCACGAACACAAGGACGTGCGTGTGATCGCGAGCGCCCCGCTTTATCGCTCGCGTCCGCACGGGCCGCAGGATCAGCCGTGGTTTCTCAACAGCGCGTTGAAGCTTGAGGTGCGCTGCTCGCCGGAAGCGCTTTTGGAAACGCTGCTTGCGATCGAAACGCGGCTGGGGCGCAGCCGCGCGCGCCATTGGGGGCCGCGCACGATCGATCTCGATCTGTGGCTCGTGGAAGACGAAGTGCGCGACACGCCCCGCTTGATGCTGCCGCATCCGCGCCTTGCCGAGCGGCGCTTTGCGCTCGCGCCGCTTGCCGCGCTGTGGCCGTCGTGGCGGCATCCGCTGCTCGGCCAAACCGCGCTGGAAATGCTTGCGGCCTGCCCCGAGCCTTCGGCGCACATTAGGGCATTGGGGGGATGGTGAACGGAAGCTGGGATGCGTTGATCGCGGCGCTCGTCGGGCTTCCGAGGCTCGTGTGGATTTGTGCGGCGCTTGCCGCCTTGGCGATCGCATCCGCGGGATGGGGATTGGCGAACCATCGCGGGCGCAAGCGGGCCGAACGCGCAGCCGAAGAAGCCGAGAGCGCGCGCGCAGCCTGCGCGGAGGCGCTGGCCGCGGCGGAAAAAAGGCTTGCCGAAACGCAGGCGCGGCTGGAGGCGGCGCTGGAGAAGAACGCCTGGCTTGAGCGCACCGAGGCGCGCCTTCGCGAACAAATGGAGCTGATCAGCCGCGAGGTGCTGGAAGCGCGCGAGCGCGCGTTTCTCTCCCAGGGCGAGCGGCTGATCGCATCCACGGTAGGCCCGCTGCGCGAGGCGTTCGCGTCGTTGGAGAAAAAGCTTATCGATCTCAACGAAGGCTCGGTCGCGCGGCATGCGGACCTTCAACGCATGGTGCAGATGCTGGCCGAAAGCAGCCGGAAACTTGGCGAGGAAGCGAATCGGCTTGCGCGCGCGCTGAAAAGCGATACCCGCGCGCAGGGCGCATGGGGCGAGCTTGTGCTGCAAAGGCTTTTGGAGCTTGCGGGGCTGCGCGAGGGCGAGGAGTTTGAAACGCAGGCTTCGTTCACGGGCCGAGACGGCCAGCGCCTCCGGCCCGATGTGATCATCCGGCTTCCGCATGACCGCGTCGTGATCGTGGATGCAAAGGTTTCGCTCGTCGCCTTCGAAGCGGCGATGAACGCCGAGGATGAGGCCACGCGCCAAAAGTATCTCGCCGCGCACGTGGAGAGCATGCGCCAGCACATCCGGGGGTTGGCCAGCAAGGACTACGCAAGGATCCCCGAGCTGCCCTCGCCGGACTATGTGCTGATGTTCGTGCCGATCGAAGGCGCGTATCTCGCGGCGCTGGAGGCGGATCGCAACCTGTTTCTCGACGCGCTGGAGCAAGGCGTCGTCGTCGCCACCCCGCCGGTGCTCTACGCCACGCTGCGCGTGATCGCGCAGATGTGGCGCCAGGAGCGGCAGCGGCGCGAGGTGATGCGCCTGGTGGAGCGCATCGGCAAGATGCAAGACAAGCTCATCGGCTTTCTTGAGGCTTTCGACGCATTGGGCAAGCGCCTTGCGCAGGCCGCGGACGACTACGAGACCGCGCGCAAGCGGCTCGTGGAAGGCCGCGGCAACGTGATCGCGCAACTGGAAACGATCCGGGAGCTCGTGCCCGCGAAGAAGCCCGTTCCGCGAAGCCTCGCCGACGAAGCCGATCGAGAATGAACGCTCGCCTCTTCGTCATCGGCGACCTCCAGGGATGCGCGCCGGAGCTTGAGCGCTGGCTGGAAACGGTCGGCTTTCGGACAGGGCAAGACCGGCTCGTCGCCGTGGGCGATCTGGTCGCGCGCGGGCCGGATTCGCTGCGCACGCTGAGAACGCTGCGCGCGCTGGGTGCTGAGGCCGTGCTCGGCAATCACGATCTGCA
This sequence comes from uncultured Zetaproteobacteria bacterium, assembly GCA_964614395.1. Classification (GTDB taxonomy): domain Bacteria; phylum Pseudomonadota; class Zetaproteobacteria; order Mariprofundales; family S012-25; genus CAZTLD01. Next base: position 2,123 of record CAZTLD010000027.1, on the reverse strand, counting down.
CCTCATCGGCTGCGCGGCCGGCGTGCGCACACCCGATCGCGACCTTCGCCGCGTGCTCGATGCGCCGGATGCCGCAGAGATCCTCGACTGGCTGCGCACGCGCCCGCTGGTTTTGCCGCTCGGCGAGCGCTGGGCGGTCGTGCACGCGGGGCTTGCGCCGCACTGGGGATGGGCTGAGATCCATCGCCATGCGGCGGCGATTCGCGCAAGGCTTTCCGGCCCTGATTGGCGGGCGTTCATTCGCCGCGCGTTTAGTGCGCCCACGCCGCCTTCCGAGCCGGAAGGCGAAGAGGAAAGGCTTGTGTTCGCGCTTGCCGTGTTCACGCGCGCGCGCTATTGCACCCAAGAGGGGGTGTTCGACTGGGAAACGCGCGCAGGCGCGCCCCGATCGGATGCGTTCCGGCCTTGGTTTGCGCATCCGCGCCTGGCCTGGCGCGGCGCGCGCCGCGTGATCTTCGGCCACTGGGCGGCGCTGGGGCCGGTGCTCGATCAGCCGCATGTGCTCGGCCTCGACGGCGGCTGCGTTTGGGGCGGGCGGCTCGTCGGCGCAGAAATCAGCGGCGAAAAGCCGCGGCTGTGGATGGTGGACTGCCCCGGCTATCGCAAGATCGGGGAGGAATGATGCAACTTGTGCTCGGCATGCCGCCGGAACTTCCTGATGCGATCATCGAGGCCTTCGTGCCCATAGGCGGACGCGTGCCGTGGCTTGAAGCGCGCATCGCGCGCGTGTGCGCCGAATACGCGGCGCTGGGCGTGAAGATCAAGCCTTCCGAGGTGGCGTTCGCGCTTGATGCCGCCGCCCGCATCGGAAAAGGCGGCAAGCGTATGCGCATCGTCTTCGCGTTGGACGGCACGAGGGCATGGATCGCACGCGCGCCGAGCCCCATCCCGCGCCCGTTGCTGCTCATCCACCTTCCGCAGCCTGAGCCGCTTCCGCCCCGCCGCACCAAACGCTGGGCGCACTACGCGTTGCGGCTTCGCTGGACGAAGCGCTTTGGGGTTCCGCCGCGCGCCGTGCCCGTGTTCAGCGCCGATGGCATCATCTGCGATGCGATGTGGGGCAATCTGGCTTTGTGGCTGGACGGCCGCTGGCGCACGCCGGCCTTTGGGATGCTGCCCGGGATTGCGCGGGGCGCGCTCATTCGCGCAGAGGTGCTTGTGGAGGACGAAATCCCGATCTCGGCGCTTGCGCGGGCTGAGGGCGCGGCGCTCATCAACAGCGGGCGGGGCGTGGCGCCGGCGGCGTCCCTCAACGGGCGGCCGCTTGCGAACCCCGGCATCGGGCGGCTGCAGCGGGCATGGGAGCAGGCATGCGCCGCTGGCTGCTGATCGGCGCAGCCGCATGCGCGGGGGCGCTCGCCGCCGCATTGGGATGGCCGGCGGACAATCCGCCGAAAACCGTGCGCATCTATCCGGGATGGGGCGCAGCGCACGCGGCCGAGGCGCTGGCAGAGGCTGCGGGGATCGGCGCCTGGCGCGTGCGGCTTGCGATCTGGCTGCAGGGCGCAGCGACCCGCATCCAGGCGGGCGAATACCGGATACCGGCGCGGGTTTCGCCGTGGCGCCTTGCGCGCATCGCCGCCGAAGGGCGCGGGATCAACCATCGGATCACGATCCCGGAGGGCTTGCGCACCGATGAGGTGCTCGCGCTGCTCGCCAAGCGCACCGGCATCCCAAGGCCTGAGTGGGAACGGGCGCTGCGCGCGCTCGTCGGCGAAGAGACCGAAGGCGTGCTCCTTCCCGAAACCTACACCTACCGCTGGCCGCCCCAGCCGAAGGCGCTGCTGCGCGCGATGATCGAAGCGCAGGCCAAAGTGCTCGACGAGCTTGCAGGCGACGATGCTGACGCGCGCCGCCGGCTTCGCATCATCGCCTCGCTCATCGAAAAGGAAACGGCCGTGCCCGAGGAGCGGCCGCTCGTCGCGGCCGTGATCTACAACCGGCTCAAGCGCGGCATGCCGTTGCAGCTCGATCCCAGCGTGATCTACGGGATCATCCGCACGCGCGGGCGCTTCGATGGCAACCTCACGCGCCGGGATTTGCGCACCGACACGCCTTGGAACACCTACACGCGCCGGGGGCTTCCGCCGACGCCGATCTGCAATCCCTCCAAGGCCTCGCTG
>CAZTLD010000026.1:0-10607 GCA_964614395.1 uncultured Zetaproteobacteria bacterium | reverse complement strand
GGGCGCGCGAAAGCTTGAGGCGTGCGAAGACATCGTTCGTTTTCTAGTCGCGGAACGCGCGTTTTTCCAGCAAACGCGCCACCTTCGCCCAGTCCTCGGGCGTCAAGGTCGCCGGCCGCGCCTCGGGCGCGATGCCCGCCTCGATCAGCGCCTCGGGCGCAAGCAGCCCTTTGAGATTGTTCGCGATCGTCTTGCGCGGAAAGCGAAACCCCAGCCTGAGCGCTTGCGCGTAGGCCGCAAACGGCGCATCCAGAGGATCGGCGGGGCGAAAGCGCACCACGGCCGAGCGCACCTTCGGGCGCGGGCGAAAGGCCTCCGGCGGCAAGCGAAACCAAAGCTCGGCCCGCCAGCGGTAGGCGACGAGCGCCGTAAGCCGACCATAGGCGCGCGCGCCGGGCTTGGCGCAGATCCTTTCTGCGACTTCCTGCTGATACATCAACACCATTGGCGCGCGCGCGTGCTCCACAAGCAATGCGGTAAGCGGCCCGCTGATGTTGTAGGGAAGATTGCCCACGATCGCATCCGGCGCATGCGCATCCAAAAGCTCTGGCAGAAGCTCCAGCGCATCGCCGTGCACAAGCGTAAGGTTCTTCGGCGCGTGCGTCTGCCACCACGCTGCGAGCACATCGTCCTTTTCCACCGCGACGACCTTGGCCGCGCGTGCGCACAAGGGCAGCGTAAGCGCCCCGCGCCCGGGGCCGATCTCAAGCACCGTGCTCCCCGGCGGAACGGCGCCGACGATGCGCTCGATCGCGCGGCGATCGATCAGAAAATGCTGGCCGAGCGACTTTTTCGCGCGCATCATCGGCGCAGTGTCGGCAAAGGAGGTGGCGTTGCAACTGGAAGCGGAGCTGAAAGCGCTGCTTCGCGGCGTGGTGGAGGCGCTCCCCGAGGGAGGGCTTGCCGAAAAGCTTGCCGCCGCCCGCCGGGAAAAGCGCCCGTTGATCGTGAAAGCGGGCTTCGATCCGACCGCGCCGGATCTGCACCTCGGGCACTTGGTGCTTTTGGAGAAGCTGCGCCAATTTCAGTCCTTCGGGCACGAAGTGGCGTTCGTGATCGGGGACTTCACCGCGCGCATCGGCGATCCCAGCGGCCGCAACGAAACCCGCCCGCCGCTTTCCGAAGCCGAAGTGCAGGCCAATGCCCGCACCTATGCCGAGCAGGTATTCAAGGTGCTTGATCCCGAGCGCACGCGCGTGTGCTTCAACTCGGAATGGCTGGGGAAGCTTTCCGCGGCCGATCTCATCAGGCTTGCCGCCACGACGACGGTCGCACGGATGCTCGAGCGCGACGACTTCGAAAAGCGCTACCGCGCCGGCATTCCGATCGCGCTGCACGAGTTTCTCTACCCGCTGCTGCAGGGCTACGACTCGGTGACGCTTCGGGCGGATGTGGAGATCGGCGGCACCGACCAAAAGTTCAACCTGCTCATGGGCCGGCACCTGCAAGAGGTCTACGGCCAGCCGCCGCAGGTGGTGCTCACGATGCCGCTTCTGGAAGGCACGGACGGCGTGCGCAAGATGTCCAAGTCGTTCGGCAACTATGTCGGGCTTTTGGAGCCGCCCGAGGAGCAGTTCGGCAAGATCATGCGCATCTCAGACGAACTCATGCTCCGCTACTACGAGTTGCTCACCGACGAGGATCTGGACGCCGTGCGCGCGATGCATCCGATGGCGGCGAAAAAGAGGCTTGCGTGGACGATCGTCGCCCGCTTCCACGGCGAAGAGGCGGCCAACCGGGCACAGGCTGAGTTCGAGCGCGTGTTCTCCGCGCGCCAGCTTCCGGAGCGCATCCCCGAGGTGCCGCTTGCAGCGCCGCCGGAAGGGCTTTGGATCGCCAAGGCCTTGGCGCTGGCGGGGCTCGTCGCCAGCACCAGCGAGGCCGTGCGGCTGATCCGGCAGGGCGCGGTGCGCGTGGACGAGGCCCGCATCACCGACAAAGACCACAAGCTTGCGCCGGGCGCGTATCTCGTGCGCGTCGGCAAGCGGCGGTTTGCGCGGCTGGTGCTTCAGCCGTCCACGAGCGAAGCGAGCAGCGCCCGCAGCTGATCCAATCCTTCGCGCGTGCGCGCGGACACCGCAAGCGGCGTCGTGCCCAGCGTCTTTGACATTTCCTCCAGCCGCGCCTTCGCCCGGCCGCGCGAAAGCTTGTCCGCCTTCGTCGCCACCGGCGTCCAGGCAAGCCCCAGCGCGTTCAGCCAGCGCACGAGTTCCAAATCCTTCGGCTTCGGCCCGTGGCGGATGTCCATCAGCGCCACGACGAGCCGCGGCCGGATGCGCTCGAAAAACCAAGCGATGAGCCTCGCCCACGCCTCCTGCTCGGCCTTGCTCACCTGGGCGTGCCCGTAGCCGGGAAGATCGGCGATCACAAGCCTTCCGTCCACGAGGTAGCCGTGGATCGCGCGCGTGCAGCCGGGAGACTTGGAGGTGCGCGCAAGCTTTTTGCGCTGAAAGAGCGCATTGAGCAATGAGGACTTGCCGACGTTCGACGCGCCGGCCACGGCGACCACCGGCCGCGGCTCGTGCAGCGCACGCGCGGCGCCGGGCACGAGCGTCCACAGCACCGAGACCCGCTCCCAGCGCAGCGGCATCAGACGACGCGCAGGTGCTGACCGCGGGCGATGAAGTCGGCGGCGCGGCTGCTCGCCCACGCCTTGGGCTTCAGCACGTAGCGGAACCCGTAGCCCATCACCATGTTCGCCAGCGTGTGCACATAGTCGCCGGAGCGGTGGCTGGCGTCGGGATTGGCGTCGATGTGCACGAGGAGCCGATCGCCCATCCGGGGAAAGCGCTCGGCGATCGCCGCCGCGAGCGACACGCTGCAGCTCGTCTCCACGAAAAGCTTTTCCCAGATCGAGGCCACCCGCATCGGCCAGTGCTGCGTGTAGAACACGCGCCCGCCGCGGCCGCGCCCGTCGCGATCGCGAAAGTGCACGCACACGACCGACACGAACCGGCAGCGCACCGCGCGCCCCTCCTTGCCGAGCGCAAACGCATCGGTGCCGATGTGCAGCAAGTGGCCGGAGAGCTTCCCCAGCTCCGCCGCAAACGACACCTTCGCGCCGGACAGCGAAAACCACGGGCGCGCAAACCAGCTTTCCGCGCTGAGTGCGGAAAGCGCCTCCAGCGCTCCTTGCGCTTGGGAAACCGCCTGCGCCATGCGCTGATATTGACAGCAAAGGCCGCCGCTGCCAAGCGGCCAACTGGAGCCGGCGGGGGGAGTCGAACCCCCAACCTTCGGATTACAAATCCGCTGCTCTGCCGATTGAGCTACGCCGGCGCGGGGCGCTTATTCTGCCAGCCCGCGCGCATGCAAGCTATGCGGGCGCAAGCAGCCGAAGCCCTTCCTCAAGCCGTCGGATCGCCTCCTTGTGGCCGATGAGCGCAAGTGTTGCGTCAATGGGGGGCGAGACGGCCCGTCCGGTGAGCAGGATCCGGATCGGCTGCGCGACCTTGCCGAGCCCCACCCCATGCGCCTCGGCGATGCGCACGAGCAGCCGATGGAGCGCTTCCGGCGTCCAGTCCTGCTCGGAGAGCGCCTTCGCCTCGCGCACGAACGCTTCCACGAGCTTGAACCACTCGCCTTTGAGGTGCTTTTTCACCGCCTTTTCGTCGTAGCCGTCTGGCGCGCGGTAAAACGGGCGCGCAAGCTCCGCCATCTCAACCAAGGTTTTCGCCCGCTCCTTGAGCTGCGGCACGACGCGCACAAGCGCCGGTCCCTGCGCGAGCGCCGCCTCGTCCACGCCCACGCGCGCCAGAAAAGGCTTGAGGCGCTCGGCCAGCACCTCGTCGGGAAGCCTTCGCATGTGCCAGCCGTTGAGCCACAGAAGCTTTTGCAGATCGAAGCGGGCGTTGGCCTTGCCCACCGCATCGAGATCGAACAGCTGCACGAGTTCGTCCACGGTGAACGTTTCCTGATCCCCGTGCGCCCATCCCAAGCGCGCCAAAAAGTTCACCATCGCCTCCGGCAGAAAGCCCTCATCCCGATACGCGGTGATCGCAACCGCCCCGTGGCGCTTGCTCATCTTCGCGCCGTCCGGCCCCAAGATCAGCGGGATATGGGCGAACGCCGGCACATCCCAACCCAGCGCCTCGTAGATTTGGATCTGCCGCGGCGTGTTGTTCAGGTGGTCGGCGCCGCGGATCACATGCGTGATGCCCATGTCGTGATCATCGACGACGACGGCAAGGTTGTAGGTGGGCGTGCCGTCCGAGCGCACCAAGACGAGATCATCAAGCTCCGCATTGGCGAAGCGCACCTCGCCCAGGATCCGATCCTGCACGATGGTCTCACCCGTCTGCGGCGCCTTGAACCGGATCACGAACGGACGACCCGCCGGCGCATCGGTGCGATGCCGGCAGCGACCGTCGTAGCGCGGCTTCTCGCCGCGGGCGCGCTGCTCGGCGCGCATCGCCTCCAGCTCCTCCTTCGTGCAGTAGCAGCGGTAGGCGCGTCCCTCGGCGAGAAGCCGATGGGCGATCTCCAGGTGCCGGCTTTCGCGCGCGCTCTGGTAGACGACCTCGCCGTCCCAGGAAAGCCCCAGCCACTTGAGGCCGTCCAGAATCACGCGGATCGCCTCGGGCGTGGAGCGCTCGCGGTCGGTGTCCTCGATGCGCAAAAGGAACTCCCCGCCGTGATGGCGCGCAAACAGCCAGTTGAACAGCGCGGTTCTGGCCCCGCCGATGTGCAGCATGCCGGTGGGGCTGGGCGCAAAGCGCGTGCGCACGTGCAATCTCAGCCTCCTTCAGTGCGGTCGGATGTGCCGGAGTCGTTCGAGGATCGCAGGATCCTCCAAGGTCGTCGTATCCTGCCGGATCTCGCGGCCTGCGGCGATGTCGCGAAGAAGCCTGCGCATGATCTTGCCCGAGCGGGTCTTCGGAAGCCCCGGCACGAACCAGATCGCATCGGGCTTCGCGATCGGGCCGATCATCTCGGCGACATGCCGGCGTAGCTCCTCGGCGAGCGCCGCGCCGCCATCGCCGTCCTTCAAGATCACGAACGCGCAGATCGCCTCGCCCTTGACCTCATCGGGCCTGCCGACCACCGCCGCCTCGGCCACGCTCGGATGGGCCACGAGCGCCGATTCGATCTCCATCGTGCCAAGCCTGTGGCCGGAGACGTTGAGCACATCGTCAATGCGCCCGACGATCCAGAAGTAGCCGTCCTCATCCCGGCGCGCGCCGTCGCCGGCGAAGTAGTAGCGGCCGCCGAACCTGCGCCAGTAGGTGTCGATGTAGCGCTGGTCGTCTCCCCAGATCGTGCGGATCATCGACGGCCACGGCTTTTTGATCACGAGCATCCCGCCGCCGGAGACGACGGGCTTGCCTTCTTCGTCCACGACATCGGCATCAATCCCCGGAAGCGGCAACGTGGCCGAGCCGGGCTTTAAGGGCGTGGCGAACGGAAGCGGCGCGATCATGTGCCCGCCGGTTTCGGTCTGCCACCAGGTGTCCACGATCGGGCAGCGCCCGCGCCCGATCTTCTCGAAGTACCAAACCCACGCCTCGGGGTTGATCGGCTCGCCCACCGTCCCGAGCACGCGCAGCCGCGAAAGGTCGTATTTCGCCGGCCATTCGTCGCCCGCCTTGATCAGCGCCCGGATCGCGGTGGGCGCAGTGTAGAAGATGGACACGCCGTGCCGCTCGCAGATCGCCCACAGGCGGCCCGGATCGGGATGGGTCGGCACGCCCTCATACATCACCGTCGTGCCGCCGCAGGCCAAAGGCCCGTAGACGGTGTAGGTGTGGCCGGTAATCCAGCCGATGTCCGCGGTGCACCAATGCACGTCCTCGCCCGGGCGGAAGTCGAACACCCATTGCATCGTCAACATCGCCCAGAGCAGATACCCGCCCGATGCATGCAGCACGCCCTTCGGCTTTCCGGTGGATCCGGAGGTGTAGAGGATAAACAGCGGATGCTCGGCCGAAAACGCCGGCGCCTCGGCCGTATCCGGCTGCACCGCGAGCGCCTCCTCCCAGCGGATGTCGCGCCCGGGCGTCCAGCCCACCTTTTCGCCCACGCGGCGCACCATCAGCACATGCCGCACGCTGGGGCACTCGGCGAGCGCCTCGTCCACCTTGGGTTTCAAAAGGTGCGGCGCGCCGCGGCGAAAGCCGCCGTCGGCCGTGATCACGAGCTTGGCCTCGGCGTCTTGGATGCGCTCGGCCAAGGCCTTCGCGGAAAACGCGCTGAACACGACCGAGTGGATCGCGCCGATGCGCGCGCACGCAAGCATCGCCACCGCCGCCTCCGGGATCATCGGCATGTAGATCACGACGCGATCGCCGGGCTCCACCCCGAGCGCCCGCAAGGCGTTGGCCGCGCGATTGACCTCAGAAAGCAGCTCCGCATAGGTGAGGCGGCGCACCTCGCCTGGCTCGCCCTCCCAGATGAGCGCCACGCGCTCGCCGAGGCCCGCCTGCACATGCCGATCGAGGCAGTTTTCCGCGACGTTGAGCTCGCCGTCCTCAAACCACTTGAAGAACGGGGGGTGGTCGTCGTTGAGCACGCGGGTGAAAGGCTTGCGCCAGCTTAGGAGCTCAAGCGCGCGCTCGCGCCAGAATGCGTCCGGGTTTTCCTCCCACGCCCGGCGCAGCGCCTCGTATTGCGCCATGTTCTGCACGCGCGCCAGCGGATCGCGAAACGGCCCGAAGACGCGCTTTTCCTCCAGCACCTGCTCGATCACGCTCATCGGCTCCCTCCCCGCGCGGGTGTTTCCCGCACCCTAAACTTGCACGCGAAAAAGCCAATAGAAGCGCTGCACGCATTGCGCGCCCGCGCCGTTGCGGCTAGCGTGCGGCGCCCATTTTTGCGGAGGTGAAGCGATGGCGCGGCGTTGCGAGATCTGCGGCAAGGGGCCGATGAGCGGGCACAACATCAGCCACGCGCACAACGTCACGAAAAGGCGCTTTCTGCCGAACCTGCAAACGGTGCGCGCCGTCGTCGGCGGGCGCGTGAAGAAGATCCGCGTCTGCACGCGCTGCATCCGCTCGGGGCGCGTCGTCAAGGCCGCCTAAGCTTTTGACCTAGCTCATCCCCCCGCATAGAGTGCTCGCGGCCTTCGCGGCCGATCTTGGCTATAGGGGGGAATCGCAATGAGCGATGTGAAAAAGGTCTTCGAACTCGCGAAAGAGCACGAGTGCGAGTTCTTCGATGTGCGCTTCACCGACACGCGCGGCAAGTGGCAGCATGTGAGCTTTCCGATCTCGCAGCTCACCGAGGATGTGTTTGAGGATGGGCTGCCGTTCGACGGCTCGTCCATCGCCGGCTGGTGCGACATCAACAACTCCGACATGGCGATTCGGCTCGATCCGACGACGGCGCAGGTTGATCCGTTCTTCGAGGCTGCGACGCTCGTTCTGATCGGCTCGGTGTTCGATCCCACGACGGGGCAGGACTACAACCGCTGCCCGCGCAACATCGCGAAGCGCGCGGTGGAGTATCTCAAGTCCACCGGCATTGGCGATGCGGTCTATTTCGGGCCTGAGGCCGAGTTTTTCGTGTTCGACGAAGTGCGCTGGCACAACGAGATGGGCGGCGCGGGCTACGAGGTGGACTCGGTGGAGGCCGCCTGGAACTCCGGCCGCCGCTTTGAGGAGGAGCGCAACCTCGGCCACCGCCCGAAGGTGAAGGGCGGCTACTTCCCGGTGCCGCCGGTGGACTCGCTGCAAGAGATCCGCAACGACATGGTGCAGGTGATGCAGGACGTCGGCATCGAGGTCGAGTGCCACCACCACGAGGTGGCGACGGCCGGCCAGTGCGAGATCGACTTCCGCTTCGGCACGCTGATGGAGACCGCGGATCGCCTGCAGTGGTACAAGTATATCGTGCACATGGTCGCCGACGCGCACGGCAAGACCGCGACCTTCATGCCGAAGCCGGTGTTCAACGACAACGGCAGCGGCATGCACACGCACCAGTCCGTCTGGAAGGACGGCCGCAACATCTTCGCGGGCGACAAGTATGCCGGCCTTTCGCAGGAGGCGCTGTGGTACATCGGCGGCATCATCAAGCACGCGAAGGCGATCAACGCGTTCACGAACGCGACGACGAACTCCTACAAGCGCCTCGTGCCGGGCTTTGAGGCGCCGGTGATCCTCGCCTACTCGAACCGCAACCGCTCGGCCTCGATCCGGATTCCGGTGGTGCCGAGCGAGAAGGCGCGGCGGATCGAGGTGCGCTTCCCGGATCCGGCGGGCAACCCGTATCTCGCGTTCACCGCGATGATGATGGCCGGCATCGACGGGATTCTGAACAAGATCGATCCCGGCGAGCCTGCGGACCGCAACCTCTACGACCTCCCGCCGGAGGAGGCCAAGGGCCTGCCGCAGGTGGCGACCTCGCTCGAGGAGGCGCTGGAGGCGCTCGATCGCGACCGCGAGTTCCTGAAGGCCGGCGGCGTGATGGACGACGACGCGATCGACGCCTACATCGCGCTGAAGATGGAGGAGGTCAACGAGCTCCGGCTGCGGCCGCATCCGATCGAGTTCGAGCTCTACTACTCGGCCTGATCGGACCGGCTTCCGAGGGGGGCGGCCGCGCGGCCGCCCTTTCTTTTTTTCGCGGCGGATTGCCGGTAGGTTGCCGCCCTCCGAACGCAAAAGCCGAAAGGGAGTGCACGATGTTGGAGTCGCTGCGCAGCGGGGCCCAGTCTTGGATTGCACGCCTGCTTCTGGGCGGAATCATCCTTTCGTTCGCGCTTTGGGGCATCGCCGACTACTTCCTGGCCGAAAAGCTTCCCAAGGTGGCCGAGGTGGACGGCGAGCCGATCACGGGCCGCGCGTTCGTCGAGGCCTACGAGCGGCAGCTTGCGTCGCTGCGCGCCGTGATGGGCGGCAAGTTCTCGCGCGAAGAGGCGCGCAAGCTGGGGCTGGCCGAGCAAACGCTGCAAACGCTGATCAACCGCGCCGTGCTCCGGGCGGAAGCCGAGCGCCTGGGGCTGGCGGTGCCGGATGTGGCGATCGCGGCGGCCGTGCATGCGGATCCGCGCTTTCAGAGCGCAGGCCACTTCGATCCGGGGCAGTATCGGCTGGCGGTGCGCGCGCTCGGCTACGCGACACCCACAGACTTCGAGAACGCGCTGAAAACGGATTTGCTCATCAACCAGATCGAGGCGCTGATGCAGCGCTCGGCGTGGGTGGGCGAAAAGGAGCTGCAGGCGGCGCTGCGCGAGGCCTACGAAAAGCGCGTGTTCGCCGCAGTCGTGTTCGACCCGGAAACGATGCCCGCGCCGAAGATCGCGCCGGAGGAGGCGCGGCGCTGGTACGAGGAGCACAAAGCCGACTACACCGCGCCCGCGAAGGTGCGGCTTGCCTGGGTGGAAATCGATCCCGCCAAGATCGCGGAGGCGCTTGAGCCGTCCGACGAAGACCTCAAACGCCTCTACGAGGAGCAAAAGGCGCGCTTCACCGAGCCCGAGGCGCGCCACATCCAAGACTGGTTCATCGAGGCCAAGGATCCGATCGCGAAGAAGGCTGCGCGCGCCACGCTCGAAAAGGCGCTGGCCGCGATCAAAAGCGGCAAGCGGAGCTTCAAGGACGCCGCAGGCAAATCCCTCGTGGATCTCGGCTGGGTGAAGAAGGGCGAGATTGATCCTGCGATCGAAAAGGCGGCGTGGTCGCTTGCGCCCGGCGAGGTTTCCGAGGTCATTGAGGGGGCCAGCGGCCTGCACCTGATCCGCGTCGTTGAGGCGCGGCCCGCTCGCCTGCGCCCGTTTAAGGAGGTCAAGGACGAGCTCGTGCGCCTGTGGCGCGAGACGCAGGCCGCGGACGAAGCCGCCGACCTCGCCGATCGCCTCGACGACGCGCTCGGCCGTCTGGATCAGCTCGCCGAGGCGGCGAAAGAAGTCGGGATCGCGGCGCAGACGCTCGGGCCCGTGCCGGTGAAGGAGGCGATGCTCGATCCGCGCTTCGCCGATGCGGCGCTGCGGCGCGTGATCGCGCAGGCCCAGCCCGGCGATCCGATTGAAATCGCGCAAACCGAGGACCCGCGCTCCGTGGCGGTGGAGATCCTTGAGCGCATTCCGCCGAAGCCCCTCCCCTACGACGCGGTGGCCGACCGCGTGATCGCGGATCTTGCCGCGCACAAGCGCCACGAGGCCGCGCGGGCGCGCGCGCAAGAGGCGCTGGCCAACGCGAAGGGCCGCGCAGCCGACGAGGTCGCCAAAGAGCAGGGCGCCGCGTTCTACGAAAGCAGCCCCGTGCGCCGCAGCGGCGAGGGGGCGCGGGCGGCGTGGCTCGTGCCGGCGGTGCTGGACAAGGGCTTTGCGGCGGCGGAGGGCGCGTGGATTCCGGAAGTCGTGGACACGCCGCTGGGGCCGGCGATCGTGCAGGTGCGCAAGGTGCACGCCCCATCCGAGGAGGAGCTTGCCGCCCACCGCGACGAGATGAAAAAGGACCTGCTTCGCTCCGAGGGGGCGGCGCGCTTTGCGCGCTGGCTTGCGGCTGCGCGCGCCCGCCACGAGATCGAAATCCACGACGAGGTGCTCGCGCAGCTTGCGCGCTGACCCGCGCGGGGGGCTTGACAGCCCCGCGCGCGCATGCCATGCTGCGGACTGCGAGTGAGTGAACTCGCCGCGGCCATCGGATCTTTGCGAACCGATGCCGTAA
>CAZTLD010000025.1:0-10656 GCA_964614395.1 uncultured Zetaproteobacteria bacterium | reverse complement strand
CAGCCGGCAAGCAAAAGCGCCCAGGCCATCGCGCGCATCACGCTTCCTCGCCGACGCCGAGGGTCGCGATCCACGCACCCACCGCGCCGATGACGACACCGCCGCCGACGAACGTAGCCAGCATCCCAAGCGGCTGCGGGGGGGCTGCGCCGAACGCGTGCAGCGAGATCAGCATCAGCATCCAAGCGACGGCGCCGGCCCCCGCGCCCAGCATCGTGCCCTCCACGAGATACGGCATGCGCACGAACCACTCCGCTGCGCCAAACAGCCGCATCAACGTGATTTCGTCTTGGCGCGCAAGCATCAGCATGCGCAATGTGTTGCCGACGACGACGGCCAGTCCTGCTGCGACGGCCGCGGCGATCCATCCCAGCACCTCGGTGATCGCACCCAGCCTTTGCGCAAGCTTCCAGAGCGCGGCCTCGTGCGCGTTGACCTCGGCCCCATAGCGGCGCGCGGTTTCGGCAAATGAGGCAAACGAAAACGCGCTGGAGGCCGGTCGCACCTCGATCGTGATCGGAAGGCGCAGGGCGATGGGTTTTTCTGGCAGCGCCGCCCCGAGCATCTCGCGCAAGCGTTTCGCTGCTTCCTCGGCGGAGACGACGCGCACCGAGCCCGCGCCCGCAAGCCGCCGCATTTCGTCCGCCAGCGTTTCCGCCTGATCGGCCCGCGCCTGGGGCAGATACGCATGCAGCGCGACCGTGGCCTGCCACTCCCCGACCCAGCGCTGCGCAGCCTTCGCGCCGAACCAGGCAAGCCCCAAAAGCCACAGCGCCACGGCCACGACTCCGGCCGCCAGCAGCGGATGCACGCCCGGCGGCGGCGGCGAAAAGCCGCCGGGCAGGCGCACATGCCGCCCGTCAACGCGCATCGCGCACGATTGCGCCGCGCTCAAGCTCCACCACGCGCGCGGGCATCCGCTCGATCACGGCGAGATCATGCGTGGCCATGATCACCGTCGTCCCCTGCATGCGCAGCTCCCAAAGGTATTCCATCACCGAAAGCGCCGTCGTCAAATCGAGGTTGCCGGTCGGCTCGTCGGCCAAGACGAGCGGCGGCTGGGCCGCGATCGCGCGCGCGATGGCCACGCGCTGCTGCTCGCCGCCGGAGAGCGCCTCCGGATACGACCACAGCCGATCCTCCAGCCCCACGAACGCGAGCACCTTGCGCACGCGAAGCGTGATTTCCTCGTCCTTTTTTCCGAGCACGCGCAACGGCAGCGCCACGTTTTCGAACACGGTGCGCCGCCACAGCAGCTTGTGATCCTGAAAGATCATGCCGATTTTGCGCCGCAGCCGGCGGCGGGCGGGCAACGAGGCCGTGCGTGTCTCCACGCCGAACAGCCAGAAGCGGCCGGCGGTCGGCGCAAGCTCGGCGTGCGCAAGCCGCAAAAGCGTCGACTTGCCCGCGCCGGAGCGCCCGATGAGATAGACGAACTCGCCGCGGCGCACTTCAAGATCAATGCCTGCGAGCGCCACCTTGCCGGTGGGGTAGCGCACGAGCGCCTTCTCCGCGCGAATCACGGTATCCAGCATCGCGGCCAGCGTAGCGCGCAGATGCGCGCAAGGCCACGCTCGGGCAGCGTTCGCCGCATGCGCTGGCAGAAGTGGCGGCGATGGTGGATGAGCGGGCGGATGCACCTGCCGCGGCGGGTGCGCTGGATCTCGGGCGTGGGCGCGGCGATCGGGATCGGTTGCGTGTTTGCGATTTCGCGCGCGGTGCTGGGGGAGGAGGCAGCCGTGCCGATCGTGGCCTCGATGGGCGCAGGCGCGGTGCTGCTGTTCGGCGCGCCGCATGCGCCGGTCTCGCAGCCGTGGCCGGCGCTGGGCGGGCATCTGGTTTCGGCTGCGATCGGTGTCGCGTGCGCGAAGTTCGTCGGGCACGATTGGATCGCCGCGGCCGTCGCGGTGGGCCTGAGCGTGGCCGTGATGCACGAGCTGGGCTGCCTGCATCCGCCGGGCGGGGCGACCGCGCTCGTGGCCGTGGCCGGCGGCCCGCCGGTGTGGGCGTTGGGCTTCGGCTATGTGGCGGCGCCCGTGATGCTCAACGCACTCACGTTGTTCGCCGTCGCTTGGCTTTTCAACAACAAGCTCGCGCGCCGACCTTATCCCCCGCCGCCGCCGAAGCTCGATCCCGCATGCCCGATCCAGCTTGCGGATGTGGAAAGGGCCTTGGCCGCGCATGAACAAGCGCACGGGGACATCGAAGATGTGAACCCTGAGATGCTTTACGAGATCGTGGACCGCGCCTGGCGCGAGGCCGAACGCAGAAAGAGGGGGTAGGCCACATGCGAAGCGCCGTGGACATCGCTCGCGATTTGGGATCGCATGCGCCCTCGCCGTGTTATGTGTTGGACATGCGAAGGCTTGCCGAGAACCTTGCGCGGATTGCGCGCGTGCAAGAAGAGGCGGGCGTCAAGGTGCTTTTGGCGCTCAAAGGCTTTGCGCTGCCGGCCGCGTTTCCGGCGATCCGGAAGGTGGCCCCGGGATGCGCCGCAAGCTCCTTGTGGGAAGCAAAGCTTGCGCACGAGTTCTTCGGCGGCGAGATCCATGTGTACGCCCCGGCCTATCGGCCGGACGAGGTGGGGGAGCTTGCCGCGATCGTGGATCACGTCGTGTTCAACACGCCGGCGCAACTTGCGCGCTTTCGCGACGCGTTCGCGCGCCAGTCGCTCGGCCTGCGCGTGAATCCCGGGATTTCGGAGGTTTCGGCCGAGATCTACAACCCGTGCCGGCGCGGCTCGCGGCTGGGCAGCATCCCCGAGCTTTTGGAGGGCGCGGACTTGGAGGGGCTGGAAGGCCTGCACGCACACGGGTTGTGCGAAAACCTACACGACTCCTCGATTCGGCTTGTGGATGCGCTGGAGGCGCGCTTTGCGCGATGGCTTGTGGATGCGAAGTGGGTGAACCTCGGCGGCGGCCACCTGATGACGCATGCGGACTACGATCTGGATGCGTGGATCGCGCGCCTTCGGGAGTTTCGGAAGCGCTGGGATGTGGAGGTGTATCTGGAGCCGGGCGGCGCGTTCGTCTGGGAGGCGGGCGTGTTGGTGGCAAGCGTCCTTGACATTGTTGGCACCGACGACGTGCCGGCGGCGATCCTTGATGTGTCCGCGACCGCGCACATGCCGGACGTGCTGGAGATGCCGTATCGGCCCGAGATCGTCGGCGCGGGCGAGCCCGGCGAAAAGCCCTACACCTATCGGCTCGGCGGGCCGACGTGCCTGGCCGGCGACGAGATCGGCGCGTATTCGTTCGATGCGCCGCTTCGCCCCGGCGATCGGCTCGTGTTCGCGGACATGGCGCACTACACGATCGTGAAGACGACGATGTTCAACGGCGTGCGCCATCCGGACATCGCGCTGCTGCACGAAGACGGCACGCTCGAGGTCGTGCGCCGGTTCCGCTATGAGGACTTCCGGAGCCGGTTCGTCTGAGGGTTGCGCTGCGTGAAAAAGGATTTAGATTGGGGGCGAGTTCACTAGGGAGGTGGTGCGATGCACTGGGATGCCTTTCTGCTCGCGTTCACGATCTTCGGCATCTTCGGCTTCATCCTGCCGATTGCGATCGCCGAGGTCGCGGATCGGGCTCGGGTCAACAAGTAAACCGAGTATGCATGTAAGGCGGCGTGTGAGGGCAGCCCTTGCGCGCCGCCTTTTTGCTGTGAGCCGATGAGCGCGCAGCCGCAAGGAGCAAGGCGCGGGAGGGTTGCGCCCTACGATCAGCGCGGTGCGAAGACGATCGCGCTGTGGTCGGCGTGGGCCGTCGCCTCGGCGGCCGTCGTCATTTCGCTGTATCGCCAGGCGGGCGTTTTCGAGTTCATCGAAAAGGACATCACCCGTATCACTTGGATCATCGTCGGCATGTTTCTGCTCGGGGTGGTGCTCAACCTGTGGCAGGCTGTGCGGCTGACCGCGGAGTGGTCGGCGATGTATAGGCTCGAGCGCGCGATGCGCCGGCATGGGTTGGCGGCGGTGCGCGTGCGGGAAAGGCCCCGGCGGATCGTCGAGCGGGTGCTGCGCGATGTGCAGCGGGTGCTCAAAGAGGGCGGTGCGCTCGATCTGCCGATGCTGCTGGATACGGCGCTGTCTGCGGAGGCGCGCCGCAGCGAGTTCGTGGCCTTTCTCGGCAATCTTCTGATCACGTTGGGGCTGATCGGCACCGTGTTCGGGATGACGCTGACGATGAGCGGGCTATCCGGCGCGCTCGGCTCGATCGGCGAGAACAACCAGGCGCTTCTGGAAGGCCTCAAGCGCGCGATGGGCGGCATGGGGGTGGCGTTCTACACGACGCTCGTCGGCGCGGTGTTGGGCGGAGTGATCCTGAGAGTGTTTGCCTGGATCACCGGCTCGTCCGCGGAATCGCTCAAGGACTTCCTGCTGCAAAGCATGCTCGTGTTCGGCTCGGTGGAGATCGCCGACGGGCCGGCGCGCGAGGTGCGGGCGCTGGATCGGGAGCTTGCGCGCATCGAAGCGCGGCTTGAGAAGCTCAAGCTTGCGTTCTCAGCCAGCCAAGAAGAGATGCGCAAGCTTGCCGAGACGCTGGAGGTGCTCACCCGCGCTGCGAAGGAAGCCGCCGACGATCAGGCGCTGCACCGGATTGCGGTCGCGCACGCGAAATATGCGCTGGCGATGCGCCGGCCGAGGCTCTTTCGCCGGTTCTTCGGGCGATCCTTGGACGAGCAAGGGCGCTGATGCGGCGGCATCGTCAGTCGGGCGAGGGGGTGTTCGAGGCCTTCTCCGACATGGCGATGCTGATGCTCGCCGCATTCGTGTTCTTGTTCGCGCTGATCCTGATGATCTCGCAGCTTGAAGGCGCAGGCGGCGGAGCGTCCCGCGAAGAGGTGCAGAAGCTCAAGGCCGAGCTTTCCGAGGCGCGAAAGCGTTTGGATCGTTTGGAAAAGGACTTCGAGGCCACCGCGGGCGCGGACGTGGAGGCGCAAACCGAGCGGATCCTTGCGCAGGTGGGGCTTGCGCACGGCAAGGCGCGCAAGGACTTCGATCTGTTCGTGGAAGGGATCAAGCGCTTGCCTGGGCACACGCTGCATCTCGTCGTGGACGCGACTGGCTCGATGCACGGCGCAACGCTGTTTCTGCTTCCCGTGCTGCGCGTGATCGCGATCCGCTCGGGCAAGAAGATCACGGCGGTGAGCTGGTTCGCCGACGGGCGTTCGGCGACCTACCAAGGCCGCATGGCGGAGATGTTCGACATGCTGATGCAAAAGGCGCCGTTCATCGGCGCGGACGAAACGATCGGGCATGCGTTTCGCGACATCGCGAAGCGCGCGCCGATACCGAGCGCGTATCTGCTCATCGGGGATGAGCCGCCCACCGATACCGTGCACTACGCCGAGATTCCGGCGCCGGTGTTCACGTTGCCGTTCGGCACCGATGCGCCCGCGATCGTCGCCTACGAGCGCATCGCACGCGAAACCGGCGGGCGCATGCTGCGCTTGAGGATCGGCCAGTAGCGCGCGCCAAGCTCGTTTCCGTTAGCATCGGCGCATGAGCCGCATCTTCACCCGGACGCTGTCTGCCGACTGTGCCACGCCTGTGGCGTTGTTCGCCGCGATCAGCGAAGGAAGCGATTGCTTTCTGCTGGAGAGCGCGGTCGGCGGCGAGCGCTGGGGGCGCTACTCGATTCTCGGCTTTGCGCCGGCGGCGGTCGTGATCGACGACGGGCGCCACGCCCACATCCGCCGGCGGGGGGAACGAACATTTTCCGTGCTCGATACCGATGCGCTGGGATGGCTTGCGCGCGAGGTGCTGAGCGTGCCCGAACCACCCGAGGCGGAAATGCTGCCGTTTCCAGGAGGCGCGGTGGGCTGGTTCGGCTGGCCGGTCGTGGAGCGCTTCGAGCCTGCGGTGCGCCCGAAGGCGCCGCTTCCCGATCCGATCGGCGCGCCGCAAGCGGCGTTTTTGCTCGTCGATCGCTTCGTCGTGTTCGACAACCTAAAGGGCGCGATCACGTTGTGCGTGCGCGCGGAGTCTTCCGAAGAGGCCGCCGAGGCGCTCGATGCGATGGAGGCGCGTTTGCTCGGGCATGCCTCCCCGCCGCCGCTGCGGCTGGATGTGGATCTGGAGGCGTTTGCGCTGAATGCGCACACGGAGCCGGAGGCGTTCATGGCCGCGGTGGATCGCGTGCGCGAATACATCGCCGCCGGCGATGCGTTCCAGGTCGTGCTTTCGCAGCGCTTCAGCGCTGCCGCGAGCTTTTCGCCGTTCGCGCTCTACCGCGCGATCCGGCACATCAATCCGTCGCCGTATCTGTTCTACCTGGCGATCGGTGATACGGTGCTCGTGGGGTCTTCGCCGGAGATCCTCGTGCGCAAGGAGGGCGGGCGCGCGATCGTGCGGCCGATCGCGGGCACGCGCCGGCGCGGGCGCACGCCCGAGGAGGACAGGGCGCTGGAAGCGGAGCTTTTGGCCGACGAAAAGGAGCGCGCCGAGCACGTGATGCTCGTGGATCTTGGCCGCAACGATCTGGGGCGCGTGTGCGGCTATGGCACGGTGCGCGCCAAGGAGCTGATGGCGATCGAGCGCTATTCGCATGTGATGCACATCGTCAGCGAAATCGAGGGAGAGCTCATGCCGTCGATCAGCGCGCTGGAGCTTTTGGCGGCGACGTTTCCCGCCGGCACGGTCTCCGGCGCGCCGAAGGTGCGCGCAATCCAGATCATCCACGAGCTTGAGCCGACGAGCCGCGGGCCGTATGCGGGCGCGGTGGGCTACATCGGCTTTGGCGGCGCGCGCATGGATACCGCGATCGCGATCCGCACCGCCGTCGTGCGCGAGGGGGTGGTGCATGTGCAGGCGGGCGCCGGGATCGTCGCCGATTCGGTGCCGGAGCGCGAGCAGCAGGAGTGCGTGAACAAGGCGATGGCGCTTGCGCGCGCGATTGCGCTCGCTGCGCAGCAGGAGCAGGCGCGATGATTCTGGTCATCGACAATTACGACTCGTTCACGTTCAACCTCGTGCAGTATTTGGGGGAGCTGGGCGCGCGCATGCGCGTGGTGCGCAACGACGCGATCACATTGGATGAAATCGAGCGCATGCAGCCCAGCCACATTCTCATCTCGCCTGGCCCCTGCACGCCGAACGAGGCCGGCATTTCGGTGGCGGCGGTCGAGCGCTTTTCCGGGCGCATCCCGATTTTGGGCGTGTGCTTGGGGCATCAGGCGATCGCGCAGGCGTTCGGCGGGCGCATCGTGCGCGCGCGCAGGCTCATGCACGGCAAGACGAGCGAGATCCACCACCGGGGCATCGGCGTGCTCAAGGACATCCCCTCGCCGTTCGTGGCCACGCGCTATCACTCGCTGATCGTCGCCGAGCCTTTGCCCGAGGTGCTGGTGCGCACGGCGTGGACCGAAGAAGGGGAGCTGATGGGCTTGCAGCATGTGTCGCATCCGACGTTCGGCGTGCAGTTTCATCCCGAGTCCATCCTTTCGGAATACGGGCATGAGATCTTGCGCAACTTTTTGCGAATGGAGGCACGGGCATGAACGAGGCGATCCGGCGGACGATCGAGGCGATCCATGCGCGGCGCGCACCCAACGCGCGCGAAACGGAGGCTGCGTTTGCCGCGATCATGCGCGGAGAGGCGACCCCTGCGCAGATCGGCGCGATTCTGATGGGGCTTGCGGTGCTGGGCGAAACGCCCGAGATCGTCGCGGGCGCGGCGCGCGCGATGCGCGAAGCAAGCGTCAAGATCAAGCCCAAGGCGCGTCCTTTGATCGACACTTGCGGCACCGGCGGCGATCGCGCGGGCACGTTCAACATCTCGACGACGGTGGCGTTCGTCGCCGCGGCTTGTGGCGCGCATGTGGCCAAGCACGGCAATCGCGCGGTGTCCTCGCGCGCGGGCAGCGCCGACGTGTTGGAGGCGCTGGGGTGCAACCTCGATCTCGCGCCGGAGAAGGTGGAGGAGGCGATCGACACGATCGGCGTGGGGTTTCTGTTCGCGCCGAAGCATCATCCGGCGATGCGCCATGCCGCGCCGGTGCGAAGGGAGCTGGGCGTGCGCACCGTGTTCAACCTGTTGGGGCCGCTCACGAACCCCGCAGGCGCCCCAAGGCAGGTGATCGGCACCTTTTCACGCGAAGCGATGCGGCTGGTGGCGGAAGCGCTGTGCGCGCTGGGCTGCGAGCGGGCGCTCGTCGTGCATGGGCGCGACGGGCTCGATGAGATCACGACGACGGATGTCACCGACGCGATCCTGATCGAAGGGAGCAAGGTGGCGGCGGAGTTCGAGATCGATCCCGAGGCCTTCGGGATTCCGCGCGCGGCGCCTGAGGATCTGCGCGGCGGCACGGCCGAGGACAACGCCGCGATCCTGCGCGCGGTGTTGGACGGCGAAGCCTCGCCTCGGCGCGACATCGTGCTGCTGAACGCGGGAGCGGCGTTGTGGATCGCGGGGATCGCGGACGGGATTGCGCAAGGAATCGCCCGCGCGGCCGAGGCGATCGACGCGGGGCTTGCGCGCCGGAAGCTTGAGGCCTACATCCGCTTCACGCAGGGATAATCCGTGGCCGACATCTTGCAGACGATCTACGCGCACAAGCGTAAGGAGCTTGCCGTGCTCAAGCGCCGCACGCCGCTTTCCGAACTGGAGGCGCGCCTGCCCCAGGCCGCCCCTTACTCGCTGCGCGAGGCGCTTGCGCGCAAGATCGACGAAGAGGGCGTGGCGTTCATCGCCGAGATCAAAAAGGCCAGCCCCTCCAAGGGCGTGATCCGTGAGGACTTCGATCCGCAGGCCATCGCCCGCGCCTACCGCGCGCACGGGGCGGCGGCGCTTTCGGTGCTCACGGACATCCGATTCTTTCAAGGGCATCCGGACTACGTGCGCCTTGCTCGGCGAGAAGCGCCGGATCTGCCGATCCTGCGCAAGGACTTTCTCTTCGATCCGTACCAGGTGGTGGAGGCGCGCGCGATCGGCGCGGATGCCGTGCTCGTGATCCTCGCGATGGTGGACGATCATTGCGCGCGCGATCTTTTGAGCGCCGCCCGGGCGCTCGGAATGGATGCGCTCGTGGAAGTGCACGACGAGGCCGAGGTCGAGCGCGCGCTGCGGCTGGGTGCGGAGCTGATCGGCATCAACAACCGCGATCTGCGCTCGTTTTCCGTGTCTTTGGAGACGACGGCGCGGCTTGCGCCGCTTGCGCGTTCGCAAGGGGCGCTGGTCGTGGCCGAATCCGGCATCGGCACGCGCGCGGATGTGCAGTGGCTTGTGGAGCATGCGGGCGTGCGCGCGTTTCTCGTCGGGGAGTCGCTGATGCGTGCGCCGGATCCGGGGCGGGCGCTGGCGACGCTGCGCGGAGTGGAGCGCTGACGCCGGAGCGCCAGCGAAGGCTCCGCGAGCAGCTTTTGCTTGACCCGCCGCCGCATCGGCCGGGCTGCGTGTGGGTGCACGCGTGCTCCGTGGGCGAGGTGGGATCGGTTGCTGCGTTGGTCGAGCGCTTGCTTGCCCATGGCGAAGCGGTGCATCTGACCGTGATCACCGAAACGGGCTACGCGCACGCGAAGCGCCTGTTCGGCGAGAAGATCACCGTATCGCACCTCCCTTTGGATCTTCCGGGGTTTTTTGCACGATTTTTGCAGATTCTCAGGCCGAAGCTGCTTTTGCTCGTGGAGACCGAGTTCTGGCCGGGGATGCTGCGCGCATGCCGCAGGCGGGGCGTGCCGGTCGTCGGCGTGAACACGCGGATTTCGCCGCGCGCGTTTCCGAAGTATCGCCGCACGCGCTGGCTGTGGCGGTGGGCGCTTGCGGGTGTCGCCTGCTTTTTCGCGCAGTCGGAGGCCGATGCGGAGCGCCTGAAGGCGTTGGGGGTGGACGAACGCCGCATCCAGGTGGTGGGCAACCTCAAGTTCGCCGCCCCTGCGCCCGAGGTGGATGCAGCAGCGCTTCGCGCGCGCTTCGATCCGTGGGGCACGCGGCTGGTGTTTTTGGCGGGCAGCACCCATGCGGGCGAAGAAGCGATGCTTGCGCGGGTAGTGGGCCGCGTGCGCGTGCGCCATCCGGAGCTGCTTTTCGTGGTCGTGCCGCGGCATCCGGAGCGCTTTGACGAGGCGGAGGCCGAAATCGCAAAAACGGGACTTTCCGTGCGCCGCTGGCAGGAGCAGGCCACGGTGGATGATGTCGCGGTGCTCGTGGATGCGATGGGAGTGCTTGCGGGGCTTTATTTCGCCTGCGATCTTGCGTTCGTCGGCGGAAGCCTTGTGCCTATCGGCGGGCACAATCCGCTGGAGCCTGCGCGCGCAGGCCGCGGCGTGCTCTCAGGCCCGCATGTGGAGAACTTCGCCGAGGTGTATGCGGCGATGCAGTGGGAGGGCGCGGCGATCGTCGTGCCCGACGAAAAGGCGCTTGGGGATGCGTTGATGCGGCTTATCGAGCATCCCGAGGAGCGCGCGGCGTTCGACGCGCGCGCGCGGCGATTCGCCCAGCGGCAGGGCGCGGCGTTGGATCGGATCTGGGAGACAGTTTCCCGATACCTGTAAATACAAGCACATCGGCTCTACAATGAACATGAACGGAAGATGAAAAAGGTATTGCGCACTTCTTCATCTTCTGATATACTAACGCGTAGATCGGTCAGATCAGGAGGGGCCATGGAGCAGGGAAGGCGCAAAGCGTTGGCTACATTGGCGGGCGTGATGGGCGC
>CAZTLD010000024.1:0-10946 GCA_964614395.1 uncultured Zetaproteobacteria bacterium | reverse complement strand
GACTGCTCGTGGACACGCTTGGACGCATCGCCGATGGGCTTGCGCCCTCGCCGCAGGAGGGCACGCCCACCTATGCAGCCAAGCTCACCGCCGAGGATCGGCGCTTGGATTGGACGCTGGCCGCCGAGGACTGGGATCGGCGCGTGCGCTGCTTCGCGCCGAAGCCCGGCGCGCGGCTGCGCTTTCGGGGTAGGTGGCTGAAGGTGCTTGCGGGAAGGCCGCAGCCGCAAGCGGGCGCACGCGGCGAGGTGCTGGCGGTGAACGAGGCCGGGATCGTGCTGGGGTTGGGCGAGGGAAGCTACCGCCTGGAGCGGGTGCAGCCCGAAGGCAAGCGCGCGATGGATGCGGCGGCGTTCGCGCGCGGCGCGCGGCTGCGGCCGGGGATGCGCTGGCCGGACGAGGCCTAAAGCTGCGGGCGGAAGTGCGCGATGAGTTCGGCTGAGCCTGCGGCGATCACGGAGCGCTTGAGCGCAGTGAGCGGAAACAAAGGCTGGCCCGTGAAGTCGGAGGCGGCAGCGCCGGCAGCCAGCGCGATCGCCGCGCCGGCCGCGTAGTCCCAAACCGACTGCCCGCCGTGCACGATGAGGTGCGCGCGGCCGGCGGCCAGCCACGCCCACTCGAGCGCGCAGCTGCCGAGGTTGCGCTGGCTGCGGATCGCGCCGCAAGTAAGAAACACGGCTTGCTGCGCGGGACTCAGCCGCTTGAAGTCCACGAACGCGATCGCCTCCTCGGGCGCGGCCGGGACCGCATGAATGGGCTCGCCGTTGAGCCGGGGCGGGTCGCCCTCGCGCCAGGAAAAACACTCCTTACGCACCGGATCGAAGACGCAGGCGAGCACCGTGCGCCCGCGCCTTAGCAGCGCCGCGGATACGGCGAAGCACGGAAAGCCGGCCACGAAGTTGCCGGTGCCGTCGAGCGGATCCACGCACCAGAGCATCTCGGCATCCGGAATCTTTGGATTTTGGTCTTCTTCGCCGAGAAACGCCGCATGAGGCGCGATTCGGGAAAGCTCAGCCTTCAGCGCCTGCTGGGCTTCCAGGTCGGCGACGCTCACGAATGAACCGTCCGCTTTGCGCAAGGCCTTGGCGCGGCGAAAGTGCGCCAGCAATACATGCCGCCCGACCTCGTCAAGCGTGCGCTCAAGCGCTTTCTGCATCGCCGCAAGCCCAAGCATGCGCGCATCGTGGCGGGCGCATCCGGTTTCCGCAACCGCCCTCTTGCATTGTTTGGCGGATGCGGCCATGCTCAGGGCTGATAGGCGGGAGGTGTCCCGATGCTGGATGCGCATCTGCACAAGCTTGTCGCTTGGGGCGTGATCTCCGAAAAGGAGGTCGCCGAGGCAAGATCCAGCGAGTGGGGCAAGAAGGGGCGGCTTGTGCGCGCGCTCGTTTCGCTGCCCGGTTGGGACAAGAAGCGCAAACGCAAGCTCTTCGGGGCGATCGCGCGGCTTGCGCGCGTGCCGTTCGTGCCGCTGGAGCGCGCGCAAGTGGATGAGGCCACGGTCCGACGCGCGGCGCTGGACGACTGTTTACGGCTGGGCTTTCTGCCGCTGTGGCCTTTGGGAAAGGAGCTTTTGGTGGCGGTGGAGGATCCGCTGGATCTCGACCGGCTGGACACGATTCGCTTCAAGCTCGGCGTCCCGATCCACCCGCTTTTGGCCGACCCCGAGCTGATCGAAAAGAAGGCGCGCGAGGCCTACGGCGCGGGCCCAGACATGGATGCCATGCTCGACAACATCGAGGACGGCGCGGAGCTGGAAACCGAGGCGGTGCGCGACGAAGAGCAGGCGATCGACCAGATCAAGCAGGGCGCGCAGGAATCGCCGGTCGTCAAGCTCGTCAACGGCATCTTGTTGAAGGCGTTGGAGATGGGAAGCTCCGACATTCACATCGAGCCGGAAGAGGACGCCGGCGTCGTGCGCATGCGCATCGACGGCAGGCTCCGGCGCGTGCTGCGCTATCCGAGGGCGAGGCATGCGCACATCGTGGCGCGCATCAAGGTGATGGCAGATCTGGACATCAGCAACACGCGCACGCCGCAGGACGGGCGCGCGCGCATCAAGGCGCTGGGCAAGTCCTACGATCTGCGCATCTCCACGCTGCCGTCGCTCGTGGGCGAGAAGGTGGTGCTGCGGGTGCTGGACAAGAGCGGGCTTTCGCTCAAGCTCGAAGATCTCGGCATCCACCCGAAGATGCTTCCGCTGGTCAAGGAATGCATCAAACGGCCTACCGGTGCGGTTTTGGTGACCGGTCCCACCGGATCAGGCAAGACGACGACGCTGTATTCGTTCCTGCACTACATCCACGACGAGGAGACGAACATCATCACCGTCGAGGATCCGGTGGAGTTCCGCATCAAGGGCATCAACCAGGTGCAGATCAACCCGAAGGCGGGGCTGACGTTCGCAGCCGCGCTGCGCTCGATCCTGCGCCAGGACCCGGACGTCGTAATGGTGGGCGAGATCCGCGATGAGGAAACGGCCGAGATCGCGATGCACGCGGCGCAAACGGGCCACTTGGTGCTCTCCACGCTGCACACGAACGACGCGCCGAGCACGATTGCGCGCCTTTTGGAGATGAGCATCGACGGGCCGACGCTGGCGGCGAGCCTGTCGCTCATCGTCGCGCAAAGGCTCGTGCGCCGGCTGTGCCCCAAGTGCAAAGAGGAGGCCAGGCTCGATCCCGACATCAAGGAGCGCTTCGGGATTCCGGATGAGGTGAAGCTTTACGGACCGGGCGGGTGCAAGCACTGCCTCGGCATCGGCTACAAGGGGCGCATGGGCGTGCATGAGATCCTCTATGTGAACGACCGCCTGCGGGAGTTGATCGCGAAAGAGGCGCCGGCGCGCGAGATCGCGTTGGCGGCGCGCGAAGAGGGGATGCTGACGCTCTTCGAGGACGGGCTTGCCAAGGCGCTGCAAGGGCACACGAGCCTGGATGAGGTGCTGCGCATCGCCGTGCCGCCGGAGGGCTTCAAGCTCGCCGATCGTTTGGGGCCGAACGGGGAGCTGCTTTCGCTTCCCGAGGCGAAAACGCTGCGCGCGGCCAAGCGGGGCGAGGCCGCTTCCGGCAAGCGCGTGGTGCTCGTCGTGGACGATTCGGCGACGATCCGCAAGCTCGTGCGTTATGTGCTGGTGGGCGAGGGCTTTGAGGTCATTGAGGCGGAAGACGGCGAGCGGGCTTGGGCGATGCTGCAAACCACGCGCCCCGACTTGGTGCTCGTGGACTTTGAGATGCCAGGGCTCACCGGCCCGGAATTGATCAAGAAGGCGCGCGCCGATTCGCGCTTTGACGATCTGCCGTTCGTGATGCTCACCTCCCGCCAGGAGGAGGAAAACGAGGTGTTGGCGCTGGAGACCGGCGCCGACGACTACATCACGAAGCCCATCGAGCCGATGAAGCTCGTCGCCCGCGTCAAGAAGGTGCTGTCCATGTACGAACGCATCCGCGGGGCCAACGCCCGGCCGACGCTGAAGCTCGTGCAAGGGAAGGCTCGGTGAACGCCGAGCGTGCGCCGCGCCGCGCGCGGCTGGAGGCGCTCGCCCGGCGTTTGGCCGAGGCGCGCGATGCTTTTGCGGGCATCGGCGAAGGGGTGCTCGTGGTCGAGGTGGGTGGGCGGCCTTTGGCGGTGCCGGCTGCTGATGTGGCTGAGGTGGTGCGTCCGGGGAGATTGTCCGCGATGCCGCTTGCGCCGGCGCATGTGCTCGGGATGAGCGCGATCCACGGCGAGCCGTGGTGCATCGTGGACCTTGCGCGCCTGCTGCCCGACTGGCCGCCGCTGCGCGCCGGGGGCGGGCAGGGCTTTTGGGTGTTGTTCCGGCGGCCGCGGATGCGGGTGGGGTTCGTCGCCGAGCGCGTGCTTGGAATGGAGGCGGGCGCTCCGCAAGGGCAAGCGCAAGGCGCATTCCTCGGCTACTGGGGGGAGGATCGGGTGCCGGTCGTGCATGTGGATGCGTTGCTGGGCTGAAGTCTTGCATAGGAGCCGTGGGCGGATGAGGATCGCGCCTCGGGAGTAAGGAGGGAGCATGCCGGAGCAGGTGGCGCAGCAGGCCAAGAAGGCGCAACGCACGCTTCGCCAGATCGCCAATCGCAACGTTTTGATTTCGCTGGTTTTGTTCGTGCTGCTTTTAGGGCAGGTGATCTATGCGTTCGAGCGCGGGCGCGAGGCGCTGGCGGAAATGGACGCGCTGCGCGCGCAGCAGATCGACCTTTTGCGGTTTGAGCTGACGCTGGGTGCGGTGTTTCTGCCGATCAACGACTACGCGATCACGCGCAATGAAGCGGACATTCCGCGCTATCGGGAGGGGCGGCGGCGATTCGATGCGCTGTTCGCCAAGGTGCGCGGCTTTGCTCAGCTGGGCGCCAAGGAGCGCAAGGCGCTCGACGACGTGCAAAAGCTGATGCAGGAGATTTACAAGATCGGGGACAGCCTCGTCTCCGGCAAGGTGCCGGCCGAGCAGATGAAGAACCTGGCCGTGGTGGCGCAGAGCCTCGTGTTCGTCGTGATGCGCAAGCTGGACGCCGTCTCCGGGGCGCTTGAGCGGAGCCTTGCGGGAGCGCTGGCCGAGCGTCAGGACGCGCTGCGCACGCAGGCCGTGATCTCGCTGGTGCTGATCGTGCTCAACATTGCGGTGCTCGTGTGGCTGTCGCGCCGGTTCGTCGGCGAGGTGACGGAGCAGATCGCCGGCGTGGCCGAGGCGGTCGTGGATACTTCCGACGAGATCATGCAGGTCATCGACCATCAGGCGATGGTGGCCGAGTTGCAGGCGAAGTCGGTGTCGCAGACGGCGGACGAGATCCGCGAGCTCACCGAGACCGCGGCGAAGGTGGCGGCGACCAGCGCCAATGTGGAAAAGCTTGCGCGGCTGACTGCGAGCTCCGCGCAGCGCGGGGCGGAGGCGGTGGAGCGCGTGGTGGCGGCGATGCAGGAGATCCGCGACGAAATGCGCGGGATCGAGGCGGCGGTGGAAGGCGCCGAGGCCAAGGTGCGCCAGATCCTCGACGCCATCGCGCAGGTGCAGGAGATCGCGGACGAAACGCACCTCTTGGCGCTGAACGCGTCGATCGAATCGGCGGCGGCAGGCGAATTTGGCAAGCGCTTTGCGGTGGTTGCCAATGAGGTGCGCAAGCTCGCCGACCGCACGACCGAGTTCACGGAGCAGATCCAGGGCGTGATCGCCGATGTGCGCGCGGCCACCGAGTCTGCGGTGCAGGCGGTGCACCACGGCTTGGACGACGCGGAGCAAGGCGCGAAGCTTGCGCGCGAGGCGGGCGAGGTGCTTGCGAAGATGCGCGAGATGTCTGAGCGCACGGAAAAGGCGGTGCGGATGATCGCGCGCGCGACCCAGCAGCAAAACGAAGCCAACCAGGGCTTTTTGTCCACGATGGAGCAGATCCGCGGCCTGATCGAGGACTCGACGAAAGAAATGCAGCGCTCGCGCGACGAGGTGCTGCGGCTCGTGGAGATGGCCGAAGAGCTCTCGCGGCTGGTGGGCATCCGGCGGGGCGAGGCGCCTTCGGAGGCGTTGGCCGAGAAGCCCGCCGAGGAGGGGGCGGCCTAGCCGATGGAGGGCTTCGACCTTTCCGGGTTTCTCGACGCGTTCTACGACGAGGCGCGCGAGCGTCTGCGCGCGATCGGCGATCGGCTCATCCGTTTCGAGCGGGGCGAGGCGAGCGAGGAGGATCTGAACGCCCTCAAGCGCGACGCGCACACGATCAAGGGCTCGGCGCTGATGCTCGGCGTGGAGGACATCGGCCAGACCGCGCATGTGTTCGAGGATGCGATGGCGCATCTGCTCGCCCATCCCGAGGCGCGCACGAAGGATTTTCTGCAGTTTTTGTTCGAGCTTTACGATGCATTGGAGGCGCGGCTGGCCGATCGGGAAAGCACGGCCTCCATCGACGCCGAGGCGTTGCGCAGGCGCTTCGAAGCGCTGAAAGCGTCGGCCTCCGAAGCTCACGAAGAAGCCCCTTCTGAGGCGGAAGCATCGGCGCCGATGATCGGCGCAGAAGAAGCGCAAGCCCTGCAAACGGAAGCAGAAGCGGCTACTTTCGTGGCGGACGAGGAGGAAGCCCTGCGGGCGCTTGCGGAGGCGATGGAGGAAGACGCCGCAGCGGCGGAGGAAGAGCCGGAAGCGGCGGAAGGCCAGCCGGAAGCGCCGCGTGCGCAAGCGCCTCGCCCGGGGCGCGAAGGGCGAAGCGGGCGCGTGCTGCGCGTGGATGCGGCGCGCTTGGAGCAGCTCGCCAATCAGATCATGGAGGTGTCGGTGGTGCGGCACGCCGCGCGTGCCGAGTTTGCGCGCGCGGCTGGCGTGTTGCAGCGGCTGCAGGCGCTGGATCTTGCGCTGGCGCGGGCGATCGGCGACCGCGATTGGGCGGCGGTGCGTGCGGCCGCCGAAGGCCTGACGGATGCGGTGCATGCGCTGCGCGCGGCGTTGGATCGCTACGACGAGCAAAGCGCACGCGCGGAGCTGATGCTGGAAGAGGTGCGCGATGCGCTGGTGGCGCTGCAATTGCGGCCGCTTGATACCGTGTTTGCCGTGTTCCCGCGCGCGGTGCGCGATGCGGCGGCGGCGGAGGGCAAGCGCGTGCGCTTGCGCATCGAAGGCGCGGATGTGCGCGTGGATCGCACCGTGGCGGAGGCGCTGGTCGAGCCGCTCGTGCACCTGCTGCAGAACGCGGTCGTGCACGGGATCGAGCCGCCCGAGGAGCGAGCGGCGAAAGGCAAGCCCGAAGAGGGCGAGGTGCGCGTGTGCGCGCGCCAGATCGGCGCGGAGATCGAGATCGAAGTGGCCGACGACGGGCGCGGCATCGATGTGGACGAGGTGCGGCGCGTGGCGATCGCGCGCGGCGTGACGACCGAGGCCGAGGCGGCCGAGATGGATCGCACCGAGCTTTTGGAGCTGATCTTTCGGCCCGGGTTCACCACGAGGGAGCGCACCGCAGATCTGCGCGCGGGGCGAGGGATCGGCATGTATGCGGTGCAGCAGACGGTGCGCCGCTTCACCGGCTCGATCCGCGTCGAAACCGAGCCGGGAAAGGGCACGCGCTTCATTCTAAGGCTTCCGGTGTCGGTGACATTGCAGCCGGCGCTTTTGTGCCGCATCGGCCAGTACCGGTTCGCCATCCTGGCGCACCTAGTGGAGGCGGTCGCGCCATTCCGTCCGGAGCAGGTGGAGACGGACGAGCGCGGCCGGGCCGTCGTGCGCTACCGCGGGGCGATGGCGCCGCTGGTGGACATGCGCGGGCTTTTGAAGGGCGACGAAGCCGAGGAACGCGCGTTTTTGGTGTTCGCCGAACACTTGGACGAATACGTGGCGATCGTCGTGCATGAGCTTTTGGAAGAGACGGAAGTGCTGGTGCGGGAGCTTGACCCGTATCTAGCGCGCTACCAGATCCCGGGCGTGATGGGCACGACGGTGCTCGCCGACGGCTCGGTCGTGTTTCTCATTGAGCCTGCCGGGTTCAAGGAGATGGCGCGCACGGCGCCGGCGGAATCGCTTCGCAGGGCGGCGCAGGCGGCGCGTCCCGCCGAGGCGCCGCGCAAGGCGCGCGTGCTGCTCGTGGAGGATTCTTTGATCGCCCGCGAGGTGGAGCGCAAGCTTCTAGAGGCGGCGGGCTTCCCGGTGGAGACCGCGATCGACGGGCTGGATGCCGTGGATGCGCTTTCGCGCACGCGCCCGGATCTCGTGATCACGGATCTCGAGATGCCGCGGCTCGACGGCTTTGGGCTGATTCGGCGCATCAAGAGCACGCCCGCATGGCGAGAGCTTCCGGTGGTTGTGATCTCCACGCGCGACAGCGACGAAGACCGTGCGCGCGCCGAGGAGGCGGGCGCCGAGCGCTTCCTCGTCAAGCAGAAGCTGACGCCGGAGTTGCTGCGCGAGACGGTGGAGTCTTTGCTCGCGGCGACGGGCGCCTGAGGGGACAAGCGATGGATGCGAAGATGGGGTTGTGGGGGGTGGTATGGGTGGCGTGCATGTATCTGGTGGCCACAGGCGCGTGGCTCAACCCGTGGGCGCGTGCGCGGCGGCTGTGGGGATGGGCGCTGTGGCTTGTGGGTTTTCTCATGGTTTGGGTGGCCGGAATGGCGATCGAGGTGCGGATGGGAGTTTATCGTGACTTCAATGAGGCGCTTTCGGCGCCGAAGCCGGAGAAACACTGGATCATCGCGATGGAGTATCTTTTGCTTTCCATTCCCGCCGGGGCGAGCGTCTTGCTGCGCCAAGCCAAGCGCTGGGCGCGCATCGCGGTGGTGGGGGCAGCGGTTCTGCTGTTTGCGCCAATGGGGATGATGCTGGAAGGCTCGGGGCGCGACTGGATGTTTTCACTCGGCATGACGATGGTGCTCGTGGGCATCCTGTGGGCGTGGTCGGAAGCCGTGGATGCGGAGCCCAGCGCATGAAGGATGCAGTGGCGCGCGCGCGCACGCTGGTGGAGGCGCTGCCTTACATTCAGCGCTTTTCCGGGCGCACGGTCGTCGTCAAATACGGCGGGCATGCGATGGTGGATCCGGAGCTCAAGGTGTCGTTTGCGCGCGACATCGTATTGCTCAAGCAGGTGGGGATTCATCCGGTCGTCGTGCACGGGGGCGGGCCGCAGATCGGCGCGTTGCTCAAGCGCATCGGCAAGGAGAGCCGCTTCGTCGCCGGCATGCGCATCACCGATCGCGAGACGATGGAAGTGGTGGAGATGGTCTTGGCCGGCCTCGTGAACAAGGAGATCGTCGCGAACATCCTGAAGGTGGGCGGGCGCGCGGTGGGACTTTCCGGCAAGGACGGCGCGCTGATCGAGGCGGAGAAACTTACATTGGCTGCGGACGATCCCGCGCTTGCGGCGCCTGAGATCATCGATCTGGGCCATGTGGGGCGCGTGCGGCGGGTCAATCCCGAGGCGCTGAAAGCGCTTGAAGATGCGGGCTATATCCCGGTTGTGGCGCCGGTGGGCTTGGATCCGCAAAGCGGAGAGACGTTCAACATCAACGCCGATTATGTGGCGGGTGCGCTTGCTGCGGCGCTGGGGGCGATCAAGCTGGTGCTGCTCACCGATGTGCCCGGGGTGCTCGATCGCGACGGGCGGCTGATTTCGCGCATGACGCCGGAAGAAGCGCAGCGCCGGATCGAAAGCGGCGAGATCGCAGGCGGAATGGTGCCGAAGGTGCGCTGCGCGACCGAGGCGATCGCGCGCGGTGTGGAAGCCGCGCACATCGTGGATGGGCGCACGCCGCATGCGATTCTTTTGGAGCTCCTCACCGACGAGGGGGTCGGCACCGTCATCTACGCTTGATGAAGCGCGCGACGAACATCGCTTCCGTCCACGGCCCCGGCAGGATGCGCACGGCTTGCTGCACGGCTTCGGGAAAGCGGTGCTTGCCCCAGCGATCGAGCGCCGGCATCGCCGGCACATCTTCGGAAAGCCCCACCGGCGCAAGCTCCACTTCGGGCACCTTGGCAAGCGCATGCGCCACCACCATTTCGTTTTCCTCCGGCGCAAAGCTGCAAGTGACATAGACGAGCACACCGCCCGGAGCGAGGGCGTTGAGGGCGGCGACGAGAATCCCGCGCTGCTTGCGCGCTTGCTCGCGGATCTTGCGCAGCGACCAGTGCGCAAGGGTGTCGGGATCACTGGGGCGGATGCGCGCCTCCGTCGAGCAAGGCGCATCCACGAGGATGTGCGTAAACCGCATGGACAAGCGCGGGATCACGCGCCGGGCATCGCCAAGCTTAAGGCGCACCTGTGCGGGGGCATGGGCGCGGGCGAGCACCGAGGAAAGCTTGTAGAAGCGGGCGCGCACGCGTTCGATCGCGGTGTAGGCGGCGCGGGGCGCCTCGGCGATCAACGCCAAGAGTTTCCCGCCCGGTGCGGCGCAGGCGTCGAGCACCTTGGCAGCTTCGTCCGGCGCAAGCATCCGGGCAGCAAGGATGCTTGAGTAGGCCATCGGATACACCGCCCCTTCCTGCACGAGCGGATGGGAAAGAAGCTGGGCGCGATGCTCGGCTGCGACGGCGACCACCCGCGCATCCCGGAGCTCTGCGGGAATGCCGGCGCGCCGAAGCTCGGCGAGGGCCTCCTCGTCACGGATGCGCCACGGCAGCACCAGTGCGTGCGCCGCCTGCCGCGCATCCAGCCAGCGCCACGCTTCCGCGAAGCGTTCTTTTGCGATCGCCTCAAGCCGCGCGCGGAAAAGCTTGAGCTTGTCGTCTGCGGGCAGGTTCACCGAGCGATGTCGGGCACGAGTTGCTTCACATGGGCGCGCTTGGCGATGCCTTCCAGACGGGCGCGGATGCGCGCTTCCACGATCGCCGCCGCGATTTCGTCGCGCACCGCCTCAAGCGGCAGCGTGTGCGCAGGCTCCACCGCCTTCACCCACACGATCGCCCAGCCTTCGGGCATTTGCCACGGGCCGATGAGCCCCGGCTGGTCCACGCTGAAGGCCTTGGCCGTGATCGCGCGCGGCTCGGCGTCGGCGGTCAGCCAGCCGAGCTCCCCGCCAGTGGTGCAGCTTGCAGCGTCCTGCGAATAGCGCCGAGCCAGTTCCCGAAAGCGCTCCGGGCGCTTCTGCAATGCCCTCATGATGCGCTGGGCTAAGCGTTTGTCCGACACCAGCATCCAAAACACCTGCCGGCGCTCCGGCACGCGGTATTCCGCCTCATGGGCGTGGTACCAGTTGCGGATCTCCGCCTCCTCAGGCGGCGGTACCTCGCGCCTCAACGCCTCTTTGAGCGCTTCGATCAGAATCGTTTCTTGCGCGCGCGCAAGCTTGCGGGCCACGATCGGGTCGCGATCAAGGCCGCGGCGCTTGGCCTCTTGCATCCACGCTTTGCGCTGGATGAGCCGCGAGAGCACTTCGCGCTCCAGCTGAGCGGGCGGCAGGGCCTCGCGCACGGCGCTCGGCAACAGGCTGATTTCCGCATCCACCTCGTCGGCGCGGATCGGAAGGCCTTCCAC
>CAZTLD010000023.1:0-11073 GCA_964614395.1 uncultured Zetaproteobacteria bacterium | reverse complement strand
CGATCCAGCATGAGCAAGCTTCCCCAGAGCAGCCCGTAGCGGCGGATCGCCTCGCGGGCGTAGGCCGAGCACACCGGATACGACGGGCAGCTTCGGCCGTCCACGCGGCCGATCCAGTGCTGATAGCCGACGATCGGCACAAGCTTCGGCGGCACCGCGGGCGCGCCGAGCACCGCCCACAGCGGGGCGAGCAGATACGCCGCAACGGCCACGGCCAGCACGCATCGCGCGATCCCCATAGCGCGATGCTAAGCCGTTGGCGCGCCGTGCGCATGGGTCTATCTTTGCCCGCCTTTCAAGGAGGTGTCATGACGATCCGCATTCGCTTTCAGGCGCGGCTGCCGCGGCAGATCGGCAGGCTTGCGACGCTCGCCGACGATCTCTGGTTTGCCTGGCACCCGCGCGCACGGATGCTGTTTCGCTATCTGGACGCCGCGCTGTGGGACGCCTGCGGGCACAACCCGAAGCTTTTTCTGGCCCGCGTGGCGCAAAAGGTGTTGGACGACGCCGCGCGCGACCGCACCTTCCTTGCGCTGTATCACGGGGTGCTGTCCGAGTTTTACGCCTACCACAGCGAGCGGGACTACAGCTGGTTCCAGCAGCACCACGCCGAGGCCGGGCTTCATGTGGCCTACTTCTGCGCCGAGTTCGGGCTGCACGAGGCGCTGCCGATCTATTCGGGAGGCTTGGGGATCCTTGCCGGCGACCACCTCAAAAGCGCAAGCGACCTGGGGGTGCCGCTCACCGGCGTGGGGCTTCTGTATCGCCACGGCTACTTCCAGCAGCGCATCAACGCCGAGGGCGCACAGGAAGAGTTCTACCCGAAGGTGGCGTTTGAGGACCTTCCGATTGCGCCGATTCTCGATCCGAAGGGGGCGCCGATCTTGGTGCGCGTGCCGATCGCGGAGCACGAGCTTGCGCTCAAGCTGTGGCAGGCGCGCGTGGGGCATGTGCGGCTTGTGCTGCTCGATGCGGACATCGAGGAGAACCCTCCCGAGCTTCGCGGCATCACCTATGAGCTTTACGGCGGCGATCGCGAAAACCGCATCCGCCAGGAGCTGTGCCTGGGCGTGGGCGGCGTGCGCGCGCTTGAGGCGCTCGGCATCCGGCCGAGCTGCTGGCACCTGAACGAAGGGCATGCCGCGTTCGCCGCGATCGAGCGCATCTGCGCGCACGTCGAGCGCAATGGGCTCAGCTTGGACGAGGCGCTCGAGGCGGTGGCGGCCGACACCGTGTTCACGACGCACACGCCGGTGCCGGCCGGTCACGATGTGTTCGACGAAGGGCTGGCCGGCCGCTACCTCGCACCGTTTGCCCAGCGCATCGGCCTGCCTGTGGAGAAGCTGCTCGCGCTCGGCCGCGGCGACTTGGGGCTGGGGGCGGAAGGCTTCAACATGAGCGTGCTCGCAATCCGCACAAGCCACCGGGTCAACGGCGTCTCCCGGCTGCATCGCGAGGTCACGGCGCACATGTGCCGAGCGATGTGGCCGGAAGTGCCGGCGGAGGAAAACCCGGTGGACTCGGTCACGAACGGCGTGCACGCGCTTTCGTGGCTGGCGCCGGAGTGGACCGATTTGTTCGACCGCCTCTGGGGCGGCGTGTGGCGCGGGCGGCTGCACGATCCCGACTACTGGGCGCGGATCGAGGCGATTCCGGATCACCTGTTCTGGAGCACGCATTTGACGAACAAGGAGCGGCTTCTTGCGCACGCGCGCGCGATTCTGGAGGCGCAGGCGCGGCGCAACGGCGAAAGCCCTCAGCTCGTCGCGGAAATGACGAAGTTTTTCGACACGCGCACGATGATCATCGGCTTTGCGCGCCGTTTTGCCACCTACAAGCGCGCCACGCTCCTCGTGCAGGACGAGGCCAAGCTCAAGGCGCTGATCGACGCGGCGCCCGGGCCGGTCGTGTTCCTGTTCGCCGGCAAGGCGCACCCGGCCGACGGGCCGGGCAAGGCGATGATTCGGCGCCTGCACGAGCTTGCCCGCGATCCGCGCTTCCTCGGCCACATCGTGATGCTCGAGGGCTACGACATGTCGCTTGCCCGCCACATGGTCGCCGGCTGCGACCTGTGGCTGAACACGCCTCGCCGGCCGATGGAAGCAAGCGGCACCTCCGGCATGAAAGCGGCGATCAACGGCGTGCCGAACTTGAGCGTCCTCGACGGCTGGTGGCCGGAAGGCTTCGACGGCACGAACGGCTGGGCGATCGGCGCAGAAACCCCCGTTCCCGATCCTCAACCGCCGGAGGCGCGCGATCGGCAGGACGCCGAGGCCCTGCGACACGCGCTGCAGTGGGAGGTGTTTCCGAGCTTCTTTCAGCGGGACGAAGCGGGGCTTCCGCGGGGGTGGCTAGGTGTGGCCAAGCGCGCGATGCGCACGATCATCCCGCGCTTCAACAGCGACCGCATGCTGATTGAGTACACCGAGCGCTTCTACCTTCCCGCGCATCAGGCGGGCGCAGCCCTCGCCGAAAACGGGTTTGCCGAGGCCAAGGCGTTGGCGGCATGGAAGGCGCGCGTGCGCGCCGCTTGGCCCGAGGTGCGGCTTGCCTGGGAGGCGCCTTCGGAAGGCCCGATCCTGCGTCACTTCGGCGAGTCGCTTACGGTGCGGCTGCGCGCGGAGCTTGCCGGGCTTGCGCCGGAGGAGGTCGCGGTGGAGGCGGTGCTTGAGCTTGCCGACCTCAACGGCAGGCGCACGCGAAGCGTGATCCCGCTTGAGCACATCGGCGATGGCGTGTTCGCCGCCGAGATCGCCCCGCCCGAGGCCGGCGAATATCAGTTGCGCGCCCGCATCTACCCGCGCCACCCAAGGCTTGCGCATCCGCTGGCGATGGGACTGATGCGCGAGATCTAGCCAAGCGCGAACAGCGCCGCACCCAGCGCCCCGGCCTCGGCGCCGGTGCGCGCCCGTGCAACCCTCGTTTGCCCGTGCAGCGCGTCCGGAACGCCCGCGCGAAATGCGTCTTCCAAGGGCGCGCGCAGCCACCGCCAGGCGGCGCTCATCCCGCCGCCGAACGTGATCACGGCGGGATCCAGCGCCAGCGCAAGCATCGCCGCCGCCCGTCCCAGCGCCTCGCCCGCCTGCGCGAACGCGCGCACCGCCTTCGCATCGCCTGCGTCGGCCAAGCGGGCGACCGCGGCGGCATCCAGCCTTGGCCTTCCGTAGCTGCGCACAACACCAGTGGCCGAGGCCACGGTCTCCAAGCACCCCCGCCCGCCGCAGCCGCAGCGGCGTCGGGTGCGCGCAAGCTTCCAGTGCCCGATCTCCATCGCCGTGCCGTGCGTCCCGAACCAAGGGCGCTGGCCGTCGTAGAAGCCTGCGCCGATACCCGTGCCGAGCGTCAGATGCACGAGCGGCGCATCCCAGCCGCCGCCCACCGCTTCTCCAAGCGCGGCCAGGCTTGCATCGTTGTGCACGCGCACGGGGATGCCGGTGGCCTCCTCCAGCGCGCGGGCAGCATCCCAGCCGACGAGCCCCGGGATGTTCGGCGAGGCCACCACCACCCCCTCGCGCACGAAGCCTGCGATCGCCACCCCGAGCGCATCCACCGAGTCCACCGCGCGCAGCGCCGCACGCACGGCCTCCACGACAAAAGAAGGCGCAGCTTGAGGATCTTCGCGGGCGCGCGCGCCCAAACGCGCCGGGATCGTGCCGCGAGCGACGATGCGGCGTGTGTGAT
This sequence comes from uncultured Zetaproteobacteria bacterium, assembly GCA_964614395.1. Lineage (GTDB taxonomy): Bacteria > Pseudomonadota > Zetaproteobacteria > Mariprofundales > S012-25 > CAZTLD01. The sequence goes on along the minus strand of CAZTLD010000023.1, from coordinate 7,392 downwards.
CCAGGCACAAATAGCGCAGGTTCGTGCCGCCGAGATCGATGCCCAATGCGCGCATCAGGGGCTGATCCCCCGATACAGCTTCAGATACGCCTCAGCCGAGCGCCGCCAAGAGAAATCCTGCGCCATCGCGCGCCGCATCAAGGCCACGAACCGCGGCCGCTCTGCATACCAGCGCGCGGCGCGCCAGCAGGCCGCATCGAGCGCCTGGGGCGTGGCCTCGTCGAACGCGAAGCCCGTGCCCCGGTCGGGATCGGCATCGGCGTCCACGACCGTATCCTTAAGGCCGCCTGTTGCGCGCACGACCGGCGGCGTGCCGTAGCGCATCGCGATCATCTGCGCAAGGCCGCACGGCTCAAAGCGGGACGGCATCAGAAAGAGATCGGCGCCGGCGTAAATCCAGCGCGCGAGCGCCTCGTCGTAGCCCTCGATGAACGCCACGGCCTCCGGGTGTGCTGCGGCCAGCCGCTTGAGCATCCGCGCCAGCACCGGATCGCCCGAGCCGAGCACGGCGATCCCCCATCCGCGCGCCACCCAGCGCGGGATGCAGTCCGCGACGAGATCCACGCCCTTTTGCTCCACAAGGCGGCTCACCATCCCGAAAAGGGGGCTTGCGCGCCCGATCTTGAGCCCCAGCCGGCGAAGGAGCGCCGCGCGCACGCGCCCCTTGCCTGCAAGGGATGTGGCGCGATAGCGCACCGGAAGCTGCGGGTCTGTAGCCGGATCCCAAAGCCGGGTGTCCAATCCGTTCAGAATCCCGGAAAGCTTTTCGGCGTGTCGGCGCAAGAAGCCATCCAGCCCGCAGCCGAAGCCAGGCGTGAGGATTTCGCGCGCATAGGTGGGAGAGACGGTCGTCACGCGATCGGAAGCCAAAATCCCGGCCTTGAGGAAATTGATCTGGCCGTAGAACTCATAGCCGTCGGGATGAAAGTCCTCCTCGGGAAGGCCAAGCCGCAAGCGCCACGAGGCCTCGAACACCCCCTGATAGGCGAGGTTGTGAATCGTGAGCACCACCGGAAGGCGCGCCAGGCGCGGATAATGCGCATATTGCCGGCGCAGCAACAGCGGCAGCAGCGCCGCCTGCCAGTCGTGCACATGCCACACGGAAGTCTCGGGCACGAAGCGCGCCACGGCTTCGATCGCCGCGCGCACGAACAGCGTAAAGCGAAGCGGGTTGTCCGCATACGCGCCGCCCGGCGGGCCGTAGAGCCCCTCGCGCTGGAACAACGCGGGTACGTCGATCAGCCACGCCGCCGCCCCAAGCTCACCTCGCCGCCACGCCCGCCACGGCTGCGCGCACGAAGCCCCGGCATCCAGCGCCGCGCACCACACCTGCGCGGTGAAGCTTTGCCCGTCCACGACGATCGGCACCAGCGCCCCGAGGCGTTCCGCTGAAAAGGCCTTGATCGTCTCCTTTCGGTAAAGCGGCGTGATGACGATCGTGCGCGCGCCCAGCTCAGCCTGCGCCCGCGGCAGCGCCCCGAGCACATCGGCCAATCCCCCCGTTTTGGCAAAGGGCACCGCCTCCGAGCCGACGTGCACAACGATCGGGCGCATCCTTCCTCCCGTGCGCGCGGATACGAGCAAAGCTAACTTTGCGCCAAGGCTCGAAAAAGGAGCGTAAGCCGTGCCTACGAAGCTCACTTCCATGCCGGAATGGCAAGCGCTTGCCGCACATGCTCACCAGATCAGGCGCACGCGGATCGAGGCGCTGTTTCAAGCCGATCCCGAGCGCTTTGCGCGCTTCGCGCTGGCTTTGGAAGGGATGCTGCTGGATACGAGCAAACACCTCATCACCGAGCACACGCTTGGATTGCTTGTGGACTTCGCGCGCGCGCGGGGGCTTGAGGAGGGCATCCGGCGGCTTTTCGCCGGCGAGATCGTGAATCCCACCGAAGGGCGCGCCGCGATGCACATGGCGCTGCGGCACCTTGAGAACACGCCGGTGTGGGTTGAGGGGCGGGATGTGATGCCCGAGGTGCGCCGCGTGCGCGAAAAGATGCGCGACTTCGTCGAAGCGGTGCGCAGCGGCGCTTGGCGCGGCTACACCGGCGAGCCGATTGAAGACATCGTCAATATCGGCATCGGCGGCTCCGACCTTGGGCCGCAAATGGCGTGCGAGGCGCTACGCCCCTACGCAAGCGGGCGCTTGCGCGTGCACTTCGTGTCCAACGTGGACGGCGCGCACCTCGTGGAGACTTTGCGGCGCGTACACCCGGCCAAAACCCTGTTCGTGATCGTCTCCAAGACCTTCACCACGCTGGAGACGCTGGCCAACGCCCACTCCGCGCGCGATTGGTTTCTCGCCTGCGGCGGCACGCGCGAGAGCATCGCCAAGCACTTCGTCGCCGTGTCCACGAACGCCGAGCGCGTGCGCGCGTTCGGCATCGATCCGGAGCAGATGTTCACCTTCTGGGACTGGGTCGGCGGACGCTTTTCGATGTGGGGCGCGGTGGGGCTCTCGATCGCGTTGTATCTCGGCTGGGAGCACTTCGAGGCGATGCTGGCCGGTGCGCAGGCGATGGACCGGCATTTCCGCACCGCGCCGCTTGGCGAAAACATGCCGGTGCGGCTGGCGCTTTTGGAGCTTTGGTATCGCAACTTCCTCGGTTGGCGCGCGCGCGCCGTGATCCCCTACGACCAGTATCTGCACCGCTTCCCTGCGTATCTGCAGCAGCTGGAGATGGAATCGCTCGGCAAGTCCGTAAGCGTGGACGGCGCGCCCGTTCCCGTGGCCACCGGCGGGATCGTGATCGGCGAGCCGGGCACGAACGCGCAGCACGCGTTCTTCCAGCTCGTGCATCAGGGCACGGAGCCGGTACCGATCGACTTCATCGCCGCGGTCAACCCGTCCGCACCGCTGGGCCGACACCACGAGATGCTGCTCGCGAACATGCTCGCCCAGGCCGAGGCGCTGATGCGCGGGCGCACCGAGGCGCAAGCGTTTCAGGCCATGCGCGAGGCGGGCGTGCCCGAGGCCGAGGCCAGAAGGCTCGCCCCACACCGCGCGTTCCCGGGCAACCGCCCGAGCACCGTGATCTTGCTCGATCGCCTCACGCCGTTCACGCTCGGAATGCTCGCCGCGCTTTACGAGCACAAGGTGTTCGCGCTTGGCTGGCTGTGGGGGATCAACCCGTTCGATCAGTGGGGTGTGGAGCTGGGCAAAGAGCTTGCCCGAAGCCTCATCCCCGCGCTGGAAGGAGAGATGGATTCCACAGGCCACGATCCCGGCACCCGCGCGTTGCTCGCCCACATCCGCAGCCGGCGAGAAGAAGCGCCGCGAAGCGATTGACAGGCGGCGGGCAAAGCCTAGGATGCGCCGTCCTCTTACGCCCACAGGGCGAGCTTGAATCAGGGGTGGACGATGCGAACCTGGAATCCGCGCCCGAACGAGATCACCCGGCGTTGGTATGTGGTGGACGCCAACGGCAAGGTGTTGGGGAGGCTCGCCTCGCAGATCGCGAAGATCCTGCGCGGCAAGCACAAGCCCGAGTTTGCGCCGCATTTGGACTGCGGCGACTATGTGATCGTGATCAACGCCGAAAAGGTGCGCACGACCGGGCGCAAGGAAACGCAAAAGTTCTACTACCGGCACTCCGGGTATCCGGGAGGGTTGAAGGCCGTGCGCCTTGACGAAATGCGCCAGAAGCATCCAGAACGCATCATTGAGCATGCGGTGCGCGGGATGCTGCCGAAGGGGCCGCTGGGGCGCCGGCTGATCAAGAAGCTCAAGGTCTATGCCGGCCCGGATCATCCGCACGCGGCGCAGAAGCCTGAGCCGCTTTCGTTGTAAGGAGCAGGGAAGATGGCACAAGCAGAGCTCATCCAGTATCGAGGGACCGGCCGGCGCAAGACGAGCACGGCGCGTGTGATCCTGCGCCCAGGCTCGGGGCGGATCGTCGTCAACGGCCGGGAGTTCGCCGAGCACTTCCCGACCGAGGCGCAGCGTCTGCACGCGATTGAGCCGCTCAAGATTACCGGCATGGAAGATCGCTTCGATGTGATCGTGAACGTGAAGGGCGGCGGGCTTTCCGGTCAGGCAGGCGCGGTGCGGCTGGGCATTGCGCGGGCTTTGGTCGCCTACGACGAGGGGCTTCGCCCGACGCTGAAGAAGGCCGGGATGCTCACGCGCGATCCGCGCATGGTCGAGCGCAAGAAGTACGGGCTGCACAAGGCGCGGCGCGCGGTGCAGTTCTCGAAGCGTTAAAAAAACAAAATCATCGCGGAACGGGGCCTTCTCGGCCCCGTTTCTTTTTGCAACCATAAAAAAACGGCGGGCTTTCGCCCGCCGCGTGCGATTGCTTGCCAGCAACCCTACGAGGCGCTTGCCTTGCGCCGGCGCGCGGCAAGGCCGGTCCCTGCCGGAATGAGCCGGCCCAGCACCACATTCTCCTTGAGACCGCGCAGCCAGTCCACCTTGCCGGCGAGCGCCGCATCGGTGATCACGCGCGTCGTCTCTTGGAACGACGCCGCCGACACCCACGATTCCGTCGTCAGCGCCGCCTTCGTGATGCCGAACAGCACCCGCTCGTAGCGCGCCGGCGGCTTGCCTTCCGCCTCGAGCTTGCGGTTGACCTCCAGCACCCTGTGGTACTCCACCACCTGCCCCGGAACGAAGCGCGAAGCGCCCGGATCGGTGATCTGCACCTTGCGCATCATCTGGCGCACGATCACTTCGATGTGCTTGTCGTTGATGCGCACGCCCTGCAGCCGGTACACCTCCTGGATCGCATCGACGAGGAACTTCGCCAGCCCCTCCACGCCTTGGATCTGCAGGATGTCCTGCGGCGACGGGTCGCCCTCGGTGAGCTTGTCGCCCCGGCGCACGCGATCGCCTTCCTGCACAAGAAGCTGGCTTGCGCGCGGGATCTGGACTTCCACCGGCTCGCCGCCATCGTCCGGGTAGATCAAAAGCCTGCGCTTGCCGCGGATGTCCTTGCCAAACTGCACCACGCCGTCCACCGGCGCGATGAAGGCCAGCTGCTTGGGTCTGCGCGCCTCGAACAGCTCCACGACGCGCGGCAGACCGCCGGTGATGTCCTTCGCCTTGCCGGCCTCGCGCGGAATGCGCGCGAGCACATCGCCAGGCTGCACCTCGTCGCCGTCTTCGACGTTCAGGATCGCGCCCACGCTCAGGAAGTAGCGCGCGGGCAGTCCTGTGCGCGGGTTGGTGAGCGGATCGCCCTCCGGATTCTGGGGATCCACGAGGTGCAGTTGCGGGCGCAACACGCCGCGACGCGTATCCGTCTGCTGGATCACGACCTTGCTGGACAGCCCCGTGATCGGGTCGTGCACGGTGCGCACGGTCACATTGTCTTCGAGATCCACATAGCGCACCACGCCCGCCACGTCAGCGATGATCGGCAGCGTGTACGGATCCCAGTCCGCCAGCCGCTGGCCGGCCTTGACCTCGGCGCCGTCCTCCACCAACAGGCGTGCGCCGTAGGGAATGCGCCGCCGCTCGAGCTCGCGCCCCTGCGCGTCGCGCACCACGGCCTCGGTCTGCCGATTCACGACGATGCGCTCGCCGTTGCGGTTCGTGACCGCCGCCAGGTCCTCCCAAGAGAGCACGCCGGAGAACTTCGCCTCGATGTGGCCTTCCGCGGCCTGCTTCGTCACCGCGCCGCCCACGTGGAATGTGCGCATCGTCAGCTGCGTGCCCGGCTCGCCAATCGACTGCGCGGCGACGATCCCGATCGCCTCGCCGATGCTCACGGGCTTTCTGTGGCCGAGATCCCAGCCGTAGCACTTCGCGCACACGCCATAGAGGCTTTCGCAGGTCAGCACCGAGCGGATGCGCGCGCGCTCCACGCCCGCCTCGTCAATGCGGCGCGCGAGCTCCTCGTTCACGATCACGCCAGCCGGCGCGATCTCCTCGCCGCCGATCGGATCGTAGATCGGCTCGGCCAGCACCCGCCCGAGCACACGCTCGGACAGCGGCTCGACCACCTCGCCCGCCTCGACGATCGGCGTCAGCTCCAGCCCCTTCGTCGTGCCGCAGTCTTCCTCCGTGATCACGACGTCTTGGGCCACATCCACGAGCCTTCGCGTGAGGTAGCCGGCGTTCGCGGTCTTGAGCGCCGTGTCCGCCAGGCCCTTGCGCGCGCCGTGCGTGGAGACGAAGTACTGCAACACCGTCAGCCCCTCGCGGAAGTTCGAGGTGATCGGCGTCTCGATGATCGTGCCATCGGGCTTCGCCATCAGCCCGCGCATGCCGGCAAGCTGCCGGATCTGCTGCGCGGAGCCGCGCGCGCCGGAGTCGGCCATCATGTAGATCGGATTGAAGCTCTTGCCGACCTCTTTCTTCTTCCCGTCCGGCGAGCGGAACTCTTCTTTCGAGAGCTCCTCCATCATCGCGTTGGCGACCTTTTCGCTCGTCATCGCCCAAGTGTCCACGACCTTGTTGTAGCGCTCGCTTGCGGTGATCAGGCCGTCCGCATACTGCTTCTGCACGCGGGCGACCTCTTTTTCCGCCGCGGCGACAAGCTTCGCCTTCGCCTTCGGGATCACGACGTCCTCAAGCGCAAACGAAGCGCCGGAAAGCGTCGCAAACTCAAAGCCCAGATTCTTGAGCCGGTCAGCGAACAGCACGGTCTTCTTCTTGCCGGCCACGCGATAGCTGAGCTCGATCAGCGCCCCGACATCCTTCTTCGTCAGCTCCCGGTTGATCTCGGAGAACGGAATCTCCTCGGGCAGGATCGTGGACAGGATCGCGCGCCCGACCGTGGTCTCTTCGCGCTGGCCGCGGATGCGGCAGCGCACGCGCGCGTGCAGATCCACGACACCCTGCCGCCACGCGCGCTCGGCCTCGGCGGGCGAGGCGAACGCCATCCCTTCGCCCTTCGCAAACGGCCGCTCGCGCGTGAGGTAGTAGATGCCGAGAATCATGTCCTGCGTGGGCACGATGATCGGCTTGCCGGTGGCCGGGCCCAGCAAATTGTTCGAAGACAAAAGCAGCGCCCGCGCCTCGGCCTGCGCCTCCACCGACAGCGGCACATGCACCGCCATCTGGTCGCCGTCGAAGTCGGCGTTGAACGCGGTGCACACGAGCGGATGCAGCTGGATCGCCTTGCCCTCGATCAGCACGGGCTCAAAGGCCTGAATGCTGAGCCGGTGCAAGGTGGGCGCGCGGTTCAAAAGCACCGGGTGCTCGTGGATCACCTCGGCCAGCGCATCCCACACTTCTGGAATCCCTTCCTCCACGAGCGCGCGCGCCTGCTTCACCGTGGTCGCCAAGCCCCGGTTGATCAGCTTGTGGTAGATGAACGGCTTGAACAACTCCAGCGCCATCGTCTTCGGAAGCCCACACTGGTGCAGCTTCAGCTCCGGGCCGACCACGATCACCGAGCGCCCCGAATAGTCCACGCGCTTGCCGAGCAGGTTCTGCCGGAAGCG
>CAZTLD010000022.1:8241-11132 GCA_964614395.1 uncultured Zetaproteobacteria bacterium | reverse complement strand
CCCGTGTGCGACTACGGCTTCGTGCATCCGTTGCCGAGCCGCGAGCGCTTGGCCTCGGCCTACGGCGAGGCCTACTACGCGCCGTGGCGCGCGCAGCATCGCCGGGCACGCGCGCGCATGTGGGCCTGGCGGCTTGAGAAGCTCAAGGCCCTGTGTCCGTCCGGTCGGGTGCTGGATGTGGGCGCAGGCGAGGGCGATTTCCTTGCGCTGGCGGCCAAGGCGGGCTTTGAGGTGGCCGCCACCGAGTTTTCCGAAGCGGCGGTGGCGCAGCTGCGGAGGCGGGTGCCCGAGGCAGAGGTGCGCCTGGGCGAACTAGAAGAGATGGATTGGCCTGCGGAAACATTTGATGCAGTCGTAGCCTGGCACAGCTTGGAGCACATGCGGCGCCCCTTCGCGGCGCTGGCCGCGATGCACCGGGTTTTGAAGCCCGGAGGCGTGCTGATGGTGGCGGTGCCGAATCGGCACAACCACCTGATGCGCTGGATCTATCGGCTGGTGCGCGGCCGCCCGTATCCGTTGTTTTCGCTGCACACGAAGGAGATTCACCTTTCGCACTTCACGCCGGCAAGTCTCAAGCGCGCCGTGGAGGCGGCGGGCTTTCGCGTGCTTGCCGTGGAGCCGGATCGGGCGATGGTGGAGCCGGCCAAGCGCGTTGTGGATGCTGCAGCTCGGCTTGCATGGAAGCTTGGCCGCAGGCTGATCACGGAAGCGATGCTGCTTTCTGCGAGAAGGCGCTGAAACTACGTGCGCTTGCGCAGCAACTGTTCGTAGAGCCGATAGGTTTCCTCGTCGAACGCGCACAGGATGATCCGCTCAGGCGCTCCGTGTTCGGCCTGAAAGGCGCGGCAGGTGTCCACGGCGATGCGCGCGGCGCGCGCCTTCGGAAAGCGGTAGGCGCCGGTGGAGATCGCCGGGAACGCAATGGAGCGCACGCCATGCTCCAGCGCAAGCTCAAGGCTTTTGCGGTAGCAGGAGGCCAGAAGCTCGTCCTCGCCGTGGTCGCCGCCGCGCCAGACGGGGCCCACCGTGTGGATGATCCACTTCGCCGGCAGCCGGAAGCCCGGCGTGATCTTTGCTTCGCCCACCTCGCAGCCGCCAAGCTTCGCACAATAGGCCTTGAGCTCGGGGCCTGCCGCGCGGTGGATCGCCCCGTCCACGCCGCCGCCGCCGAGCAGCGTGCGGTTGGCGGCGTTCACGATCGCATCCACCTGGAGCTTCGTGATGTCGCCCTGGATCGCTTCGATCTGCGGCATAGGCCAATCATGGCCGAAGCTTGAGAGGCTGGCAATCGGGGGGCAGGGCGGCATAATAAACTTCATGCGCATGTGGCTGGGATGGATGGCTGCGATCGCAAGTGGAGTGGCGTGGGCCGAGCCGATGTCGCTTGGCATCGAAAGCATGCGCTCGCATCAGTACAGCGTCGGCATCTTCGTCTTCATGATGATCTCGATGGCGCTGTTCGTCGGGATCATCATCGGCTACATGAAGGGCGACGCCGGCAAGGGAATGAAGACGGGCGAGCGCGTGCTGCTTTTGATGATCGGGCTTGGCGTGGCCATCGCGGCGGTGTTCGCCGCGGTGCAGTTGCTTGACGGGTTTCTGTTCTAGCGCAATGATGTTCGCCGAGGCCAAGGAGGTGCGGGATGATCTTCGGCATTGAGCTCCAGGACGGATGGACGATCTACATTTGGCTCATTGTGGGCGCGCTGATCCTCGTCGGCGTCGTGTTCGGTTTGCGCTGGGCGGCGGCGAACGAGCAGTTCGATGAGGACATCAAGTATCTCGTGTTCGACGAGGACGACAAGGACAAGATGGACCCCGAGGAATACAAGAAGTTCCTTGAGGTGCGCGAGCGGCAGATGAAGCGCCGCGAGGAGATCCTGGCGGCTCGCGAGGCCGCAAGGCTCGGCAAGCACATCGATCAGTAAAAGCCCTTTCGGATGCGTTTTTCGTGGATGACCGCGGTCTCCGTGGGGCTCGTTGCGCTTGCAGGCGTGTTCGTCGCAGGCGTCGTGCAGGGGATCGTCTCCGGCCAAAGCGCGCGGACGGCCGATGACTTTCCGTTTTACAACGATCTTCCGAAGGACGTGCAAAGGCGCGCAAGCGATCTCTATCGGCGCTACAAGTGCCGCGACTGCCATGTGATTTGGGGCGTGCGCAATGTGATGCAAATGCCGCCTGCGCCGAGCCTGGACGGGATCGGCTCGTTGCGCAGCGAAGAATGGATCTACGCCTATCTTTCTTCCGAGGATCCGCAGCAGATGCTTCCGTCTCGCTTGAAAAAGCGCTATCGGCATCCGTCCTACGCCCATATCCCCGAGCAGGATCGGCGGCTTTTGGCGCGGTATTTCGCGCACATGCGCGCAAAGCCTTGGTATCTGCCCGAGGTGCGCCGCGCGGAGAAGGAGGCGCTTTATGGCGACGCCAGCGCCCAGTAGGCCGCAGCCTCCTGTGCGCAAGCCGTGGGCGCCGAAATGGCAGCGGGGGCTTTTGGCGTTCTTTTTGGGCGCGGCGTTGATCGAGACGGGGCTTGATGTGTTGCATGTGCGCATCGAATGGTTCATGGGCATCAAGACCTATGATCTCGCCTTCGTGTTTGCGGAGGTGTTCTTACCGATCCTGGCAGGATTTGCGGTGGGCCTCGTGTATGGGTATGGCGGCAAGTATCTTGCGCACTTTCCGCCGCTTGTGGTGCTCGGTTGGCACTATTGGGAGAGCCTGCGCTATGCGCAGATGCTGCCTGCGGGCGTGAAGTTGATTCCGTGGCAGCTGTGGGGCTTCTTTACGATCTTCCAGATGGAGATGTGCGCGCTGGGGGCGTTTCTCGGCGAGATCGTCGCACGGCGCTGGATGAGCTGGGATCACGCGATGCCGCCGATGCGCGCGGATGC
>CAZTLD010000022.1:0-8141 GCA_964614395.1 uncultured Zetaproteobacteria bacterium | reverse complement strand
GAATGGAAGAAATTGGATGCGATGGTGCGCATTCCGGCCGGGCCGTTTTGGATGGGCTCGGACGATCCGCGCACGAACCCGGAGAACCGCCCGAAGCATCGCGTCGTGCTTCCCGCTTTCTGGATCGACAAGTATCCGGTGACGAACGCCCAGTATGCGCGTTTCATCGCCGCGACCGGCCGAAAGCCGCCCATTTTCTGGGTGGATGGAAGGATTCCCCGAGGCTTTTTGAAGCACCCGGTGACGATGGTGACATGGTATGACGCGCGAGATTACTGCGCCTGGAAAGGCAAGAGGCTTCCGACCGAGGCGGAGTGGGAGAAGGCGGCGCGCGGGACGGACGCGCGCATCTGGCCTTGGGGCAACCGAATGGATCCGAAGCGGCTCAACACCTACAACCGCATCGGGCGCACCACGCCGGTGGACATGTTCCCCGAGGGCCAAAGCCCCTATGGGGTGATGGACATGGCGGGCAACGTGCAGGAATGGACCGCGAGCGTGTTCGCCCCGTATCCGGGCACCGACGCCGACGCAAGCCTCTTCGAGCCTCGGATCCTGGATCCGAACTACACGCCGCGCGCAGGCGAGGCGGCCGAAGGCAAGTATTATGTGGTGCGGGGAGGCTCTTGGCGCTCCGACCCGTTTTCGACGACGACTTACCATCGCAACTACCTCCTGCCAAACTACGCCAACGATTTCACCGGCTTCCGCTGCGCGAAGGACGATCGAGGGGGCGGCCGATGAGTCTTCGGGCATGGGCGATTTGGCTTGCGCTCGTCGCAGCCAGGCCCGCTTGGGCGGCGTTCGACAGCTACCGCTATCTGCATGTCACGATCGAAACGCCGTGGGCGATCTTCGTCGGGCTTTTCTTCCTCGTCGTGTTTCCGGTCGCGCTTGCGGTGTTCTTGCAATGGAAATACGCCAAACCCAAAGAGGACGACGATGACGCGGATGTTCGCCGTTAGCTTGTTGTGCGCGCTTTTGGGGGTGGCCGTGCCCGCGCAGGCAGCGCCGCCCGCGCAGCCTGAGCAGGTCATCGCGCAGTTCCAAGACGAAGACGAAGGCGGCGTGCTCAAGATCCCGACGCGCCGCAAGCACGAGATCATGTTCTGGATGGGGATCGCGCTTGTCGTGATGCTGCTCGGGACGGTCTCGTTGGGTGTGGCAATGGCGGCGTTCGGCAAGGATGTGTTCTTGTGGCACATGATCCTCGGAGGGCTGACCGCAGCCTTGGCGCTTGCCCACGCAGCCACGGCCATTGCTTGGTTCTGGCCTTATTGACGCTCGCGCGCTGCTGATCGCGGGCTATCTGCTCGCGGGCGCGGCCGCGCTCGCCTACGAACTTTTGTGGATGCGGATGCTGACGATCCTGCTCGGCGCAGGATCGGAAAGCGCAATCGTCACGAGCGGCGCATTCATGCTGGGTTTGGGCGCGGGGGCGTGGCTGGGCGCGCACCGCCCGAGACATGCGCCGGTGCGCCTGCTTCTGTGGGGGGTGGCCGCGCTGGAGGCAGCCCTTGCGGGCTTGGCGCTTGCAAGCGGCGTCTGGGGGAAGGGGTTGGATGCCGCAGCCGATGCACTGGCGGCAGCGCTCGGCTGGGCCTGGGCGGCAGCGCTCGTGGCGGGGATTGCGATGGTGGTGCCGGCGTGGCTGATGGGAGTGGGCTTTGGCTGGGCGGCGCGCGCCGCAAAGCCCTTAAAGCTTCCGCTTGGTTATCTTTACGGCGCCAACACGCTGGGGGCGGCGCTGGGGGCGCTGTGGCCGCTTGTCGCGATGCCGCGCTGGGGATGGTGGGTGGCGCTGCGCTGGGCGGCGATGTTGGGGTTGATGGGCGCGACATGCCTCGGCTGGGCGGGCGCGCGCGCCGGTGGCTTGGAAGCCGGTGTTCCTGAGACGCAGCGCGGCGAGCAGCGCACGGCGCTCTTCGCCTATGCGCTCGTGGGCGCGGCCGCGCTGATGCTGGAAATGGGATGGATGCGGCTCTTTGGCGCCGTGTTCATGCGCACCGAGTATGTGATGGCGCTTTTGCTTGCCGTGTATCTCGCCGGCATTGGTCTTGGCGGATGGCTTGCGCATCACATCGGGCGGCGTTGGCTTGCGTGGCTCGTGCCGGTGGCCTCGGTGTGGGCATGCTTGGGCGTGGCGCTTTTGCCGCAGGCGGCGCGTCTTTGGTCCGCGCAAGGCTTTGGCTCCTATGCGCAGGCATTGGGGGTGGCAGGCATCGCCGTCGCCGTGGCGATGCTGCCGATCACATTGCTTTTGGGGCTATGGCTTCCGTGGGCGGCCGGACGCGACGAGGGCGGGCGGTGGTATGCGGCCAACAGCCTCGGCGCGGCACTCGGCGCTTGGGTGGGAGGTGGGGCGGGGCTTGCGTGGCTGGGCGCGCCAAGAATTGTGGTCGTGGCAAGCCTTTTGTTGTGGCTTGCCGCATCCGCGTGGGTGCGGCGCGGGGCGTGGCTGGCTGGCGCGGCGTTCGTCGTGCCGGCTGCGCTCTGGGCGTGGCCGCTTGCGCCGAGCACGGCCTACCTCGCCGATAGCCAGGGTGCGCGTGAGCTGTTCCGCCACGAGGATGCGCTGGCGTGGACGAGCGTCGTCGCGCGCGCGGACGGGACGCGGATGCTTGTGCAGGATCTGCGGCGCATGGATGCCGCCACCGACCCCACGGCCGTATTCGTGCAGCGCCAGCAGGCGATCTTGCCGGTATTGCTGCACCCGCATCCGCGCCGCGTGCTGCTTTTGGGGCTGGGAAGCGGCATCACGGCCTCGGCGCTTGCGCCCTTTCCGGGGCTGGAGATCACGGCCGCGGAGCTCTCGCGCGGGGCGATCGAAGCCGCCCGCGGTCCTTGGTTTCGTCCGTGGCAACGCGGGGTTCTTGAGCGGCTCAAAATCGTGCGTATGGATGCGCGCGCGTTTCTCGCCCACACCGACGAACGCTTCGATGTGATCGTCGGCGATCTGTTTCATCCGGATCTCGTCGGGCGGGCGGCGCTCCTTTCCTACGAGCAGTTCATGCGCGCCAAGGCGCACTTGCGCCCCGGCGGGATCTTCGTGCAGTGGATTGCGCTCAATCAGTTTGATCGCGCCACGCTTGAGGTGGTGCTGCGCACCTTCGCGCGCGCGTTTCCCGAGGGCGGGGTGTTCGTCTCCGGTTATCGGATGGCGCTCGTGGGCGGAAGCGCCCCCGCCCGCTGGGGGTCCGCGGCATTGCGCCCCTTGCCGCCAGAAGCGCTGGAAGGAGATGCCCCGCTGAGTTGGCTGGGGCGCTTTTGGGGATACGCGCGCGATGCGGCAGGCTCAGGCCCGATCCAGCGCGAATGGGCGCCGGTGCTGGAATACCGGCTTCCGCAATTGCAGGTGCGGGGCGTGGATCTGGCGCGCATCTGGCGGTGGCTGCTCAGTTGGCGTCGCCCTGCGCGGGAGGCGGAGGCGATTCTTGGAGTTCCAAAAGCGCAGCGCGCGGCGTTCGCCCGCGCTTGGAAAGCCACGGACCTGTTGGCCCGCAGTTGGATGCACGATCTCATTGGGGATTCGCGCCGCGCGTCGTTGCTGGCGGTGGAAGCGTGGCGCGCCTTTCCGCAAGACCGCTGGGCGCGCTGGACCTACGCCGATCACCTGCTTGCATTCGGCGAAGAGGGGTTGGAGCTTGCGCTCGCGGCCGCACCCGATCATCCGGAGGCGCTGCGTTTGAAGTATCGGCTGGCGCGCGCCAAGCACGCGCCGGATGCGGAAGCGTGGCGGCGGCGTTTGTGCAAGGCCTGGCCGCTCGCATTTCCCGAGTGCGTGCATTAGCATGTGCTGATATGAAAGGGATGGAACCGGCGAGGGCGAAAGCGCTTGCGCACGCAAAGAGGTTGCGCTGGGCGCGCAGGGCTTCTCAGATCGCGTTTCTGGCGCTTTTGGTGGCGCTTCCCACGAGCGGCGTGTTCTGGATCGATCCGCGCGCCGGCGCGTTCGTGGTCTGGGATCGGCAGATCGGATTTGACGACATTTTGATCGTCTTCGGCTTCTGGCTGGGCGTGGCAAGCCTTTTGGTGATCACCTACTCGGTGGCCGGACAGGTGTTTTGCGGCTGGGCGTGCCCGCAGGGCGCAGGCAGCGAGTGGGCCAACTGGCTTACGAAGAAGCTGTTGGGCCGCAAGGCCGATGTGGCTCGGATGGACGGCGGGGCAATGGAAATTGCCAAGCGCAAGCGCGCGTGGTGGCGATGGGTGGTGCTCGGGGTGGCGCTGCTGGCCGGCGCGATGCTCGCAGCGCTCGTGCCGCTCATTTACTTTCTGCCGCCGGGGAGCCTATGGGCGATTCTGGGCTTGACGGAAAAACCGCTTCCGCCGTCCACGCACTGGATCTATGCGGTGTTGGTGGCGGTGATGTTCTTGGATCTTGCGGTGATCCGGCACCTGTTCTGCAAATACATGTGCATCTACCGCGTCTGGCAGCACATGTTCAAAACGCGCGAGACGTTGCATGTGGCCTACGATACGGCGCGCGCCTCCGAGTGCGTGCACTGCCGCTACTGCGAGGAAGCCTGCTTTCTGGAGCTCGATCCCAAGCGCACTTTCGAGTACGACTCCTGCATCAACTGCGGCGAGTGCATCGCGGCCTGCGAGGAGTTGCACGCCAAAAGCCGCAAATATGCGCCGCCTGGCTTGCTGCGCTTCGCGTTGGGTCCGGATCCGCGGGCGCAAACGGACGGAAGGTTGCGCGCGGCCTCGCTTAGGGGGCGCATCAAGGCGGCGCTGATCGGCGCGGCGGCGGGGTTTGCGCTATTTGCCGTGGGGCTTGCTGGCTATGCGCCGCACCAGCTCATCGTGGATCATGCCGAGGCGCAAGCGGGCATGCTTTCTGACTACCGCGTGATGGTTCGGCACAAGCTTTATCGCCCGGCGCGCTTTGAGCTGAGCGTGGCGGGGCTGGATCCCCGCTGGTGGCGGCTGGATGCGACAACGCTTACCCTTTCCACCGCAGGGCGCGCGGAAACGCGTTTGCACCTTTCGCCGGCGATGCCCAAGGGCTTGCACCGGATCGTCGTGCGCGCGCAAGCAGATGACGGCTGGTCGGGCGAGTTCGTGATCATGCACTACGCAGGAGGCGGCGATGGACGAGCGCAAGGATCCCACGCCGGTCAAAACCGAGTGGGGCAAAATCCCTGAGGACTACTTCGGCTACGGAAGCGACGAAGAACGGCGCAAAAAGCGGGGGCTGGAGGACTGGGAGCTTCTGGAGTCGATGGAAAAGCCCACGAGCACCCGTGTCCCGAAGTGGTTCGTGTTCGTGCTGCTGGGGGCGTTGTTGGTCGCGTTCTTCCTGACCTTGCCGTTTTGGGGTGATCGGCCCGATCATCCGCGGCCGTGGTTCACCTGGGGGCATCTGCTCGCGGTCGTGTATTTCGCGGCCTTCGGCACATTCGTGTATTTCGCGGTGAAAAGCTACACCGAGCCGAAGGAAGACGACGAAGACGAACAACGCAAGCGATGAGGGCTTTGGTTTGGGCGCTCGTGCTGGCCGCGTGTGGCGGCAATGCGCCTTCGCATCTGCCCGATTATCCGGCGACGGATACGGAGGCGTTCAACGCCTTTGCGCGCGCGTGCAGCGCCTGCCATCGGCCGCCGCAGCCGCAGATGCACCGGGCGCACGAATGGCCGCAGGTCGTGGCGCGCATGGAGCAGCACCGCGCCGAGCGGGGGCTTGCGCCGCTTCCGCGGCAGGAACGCGCGTTGATCTTAGAATACCTGCAACGGTACGCGGCGGACGGAGGAGGCGGATGAAAAGGGCCGTCGTGGGGTTTGGGGTGCTGGTGATGCTGGCCGGATGCGTGGGGACGCCGGAGAGGCTGCCTGCGCAGAAGGTGGGGGAACTTCGGGTTTCGGTGAGCACGCAGCCGTGGCCCCCGCGCGTCGGCATGAACGAGTTTCTCGTCTATGTGGACCGCAAAAAGCGGGGATTTTTCGAAAACCTGATCGTCTATGTGCGCACCGATAGCAGCCGCTGGGAGCAGGCGATTCCGGACGGGGCGCTGGGCGTGTTCCGCCGGGCGCTGCCGGTGGGTGATCCAAAGCGGGAAACGCTTTATGTGCGCCTTCGCTGGTTTGGCGAAAAAAAGCCTTTTGCCGAGCTTCGGTTTGCGTTGAAAGACGCGTTTGCGGGAGAAGGGCGATGAGGCGGATCGGTTGGATTGCGCTTGCGTTTGCGCTTGCGTGGAGCGCTGGCGCGGCCGAAGTGGGGGATGCCGCGCGCGGCAAGGTGGTGGCGATGGTGCGCTGCAGCGCGTGTCACTTTTTGCACCGCACCGATCGCAAGATCGGGCCGGGGCTCCTTGGCGTGTTCGGGCGCAAGCCCACGATTGCGGGGGTGCCATTCGCCCGCTGGGACGAACAGACGCTGGACGCGTGGCTGTCTGATCCGCGCGCGATCAAGCCGAACACGAAAATGCCGAAGCTGCCGCTTGCCGCGCGGGATCGGCGCGATGTGATCGCCTACCTCAAGACCTTGCGCGCGCCATGACCTTGCGCGGCCTCAGCGGCTAAGGAAGGCTTGGCCTGATGCATCTCGTCGTCGTGGGGTTGAACCACCGCACCGCGCCCATTGAGGTGCGCGAGCGGCTGAGCATACCCGAGGACAAGGCGCGCGAGATTTTGCCCGAATTGGTCGAAACGCTCCCGCTTGCGGAAGCGGCGGTGCTTTCCACCTGCAACCGGGTGGAGATCATCGCTGCCGCTCACGATCCGGAGCGCGCGGCAGGCGCGCTGCACCAGTGGATGGCGCACAAGGCCGGCCTTGGGTTGGGCGAGCTTCGCCGGCACCTCTACGACCATGTGGACGAAGAGGCGGTGCGGCATGTGTTCGAGGTCGGGGCGGGGCTCGATTCGCTGGTACTGGGCGAGCCGCAAATCCTCGGCCAGCTCAAGGACGCCTATGAGCTTGCGAAAGCGAGCGGCACCGCGGGCCATGTGCTGCACAAGCTTTTTCACGCTGCGTTCGCCGCGGCCAAGCGCGCGCGCTCGCAAACCGAGATCGGCCGCCATCCGGTGAGCATCGCCTCCTGCGCCGTAGATCTGGCGCGGCGCATCTTCGGCGATCTCACCGGAAAGACCGTGATGCTAATCGGCGCAGGCGAAATGGCGGAGCTCGCGGCCGAACACCTGCAGGCGGCCGGCTGCCGTGAGATGCTGATCGCCAACCGGACGCTTGCGCGGGCCGAGCAGCTTGCGCGCCGCTTCGGCGGGCATGCGCTTGCGTTGGACGAGTTGGAGGCGTTTCTGGATGCCGCGGACATCGTCGTTTCCAGCACCGGCGCGCCGCGCTACGTGATCACGCCGGAGCTCGTGCACAAGGCGCTGGCGAAAAGGCGCGGCCTGCGGCCATTGTTCTTGATCGACATCGCTGCGCCTCGGGACGTGGACCCGAGGGTGGCGGAGATTGACGATGTTTATGTTTACGACATCGACGATCTCGAGCAGGTCGCCACCGCCAACCAAAAGGCGCGGGCGAAGGCCGCAGAGCAGGCGCGCATGCTGCTTCAAGAAGATGTGATGCGCTTCATGCGCTGGCTGCGCTCGCTGGAGGCGGTGCCGCTGATCCGCGCCGTGCAAGAGCATGTGCGTGAGCTCATGGAGCTTGAGCTTGCCCGCGCGCGAGCGAAGTATCTGAAAGAGCTCCCCCCTGAGCACTGGGCGGGGGTGGAGCGCCTGGCGGAGGCTTTGGCGAAAAAGATCATGCATCCGGCGCTCGCCACCTTGAAGCACCTTCCCGAGGATCAGGAAGGCGACATGCTGATGGCGGCGGCAGCAAAGCTTTTCGGCGTGGAAGCGCGTTTGGAACAGGGTCATGAGGATCGACGACGCGAAGCTCAATGAAATCCTGAACAGGAAGGAAAAGCTCACGGAAATGCTTGTGGATCCGGCCGTCGTCGCCGACCGCAAGAGGTTTCAGGAGCTTTCGCGGGAGTACGCGGAGCTGGAACCTCTGGCCAAGGCTGCTTCGCGCCTTAAGGCCGTGCGTGAGGAAATGGCCAGCTGCCGTGCGATGCTGGACGAGGCCGACCCCGAGCTTCGCAAGCTGGCCGAAGAGGAGCTGGAACGGCTTAAGGCGGCCGAAGAGGAGGCCGAAGAAGAGCTTCGGGTTCTGTTGCTTCCGAAGGATC
>CAZTLD010000021.1:0-11249 GCA_964614395.1 uncultured Zetaproteobacteria bacterium | reverse complement strand
CCTGCTTGGAGCGCGCGCCGAGGCGGAGCCGGTGCTCATCGACCGCATCGCCGCCATCGTCAACGGCGAGGCGATCACCTGCTCGGAGGTGTTCCAAACCGCCGAAGAGCTGGCCCGCGCGGCGGGCGTGGACGATGCGAGTCCGCTCGTCGACCGCGCGCTGGAAGCGCTGATCCAGCGAAGGCTGGAGCTGGACGAGGCCAAGCGCCTGAAGCTTGAGGTGGGCGACGAGGAGCTCGAACAGACGATCGCCAACATCGAGGAGCAAAACGGCCTACCGCCGGGGGGATTGAAGGCTGCGCTCGCCGCGCAAGGCATCCGCTGGGAGCAATACCAGCAGCGCCTGCGCGAGCAGCTGTTGATCGGCAAGCTCTTGAATGTGGCGGTGCGCGCTCAGATCAAGATCCCCGAAGAAGTCCTGAAAAGCTACTACGAGCGGCACTTCGCCCATCCCCGGCCGCTGCGCGCCATCAAGGTGCGGCGCATCGTCCGCACGCTTCCGCCCGGACCTTCGCCCGAGGAAGTGGAGCAAACCCGGCGCCTGCTTTCGGAGCTGGCCGAGCGCGCGCGCCGCGGCGAGCCGTTTGCGCGGCTGGCTCGGCTGTATTCGCAAGCGCCGGACGCCGAAGACGGCGGCGCGATCGGCTGGTTGCAGGAAGGCACGGTCTCACCCAGGCTCAAGGTGCTCTTTGAGCTTCCCAAGGGGGCGATTTCGGCGCCGATCCGCACCCCCGGCGGGATGCAGATCTTCCTGATCGAGGATGCGCGCGAAATCCCGCCGCCTCCCAGGGGCGAGGCCTACGACGAGGTGCGCGTGCGCCACATCTTACTGCGCGTGCCCTCCGATGCCGACGCCAAAACCCGCGCCAAAATCCAACGGCGCGCCGAAAAGCTTGCCGAGGAGCTCGCGCATGCCGATGAGGCCACCTTCGCGCAGCGAGCGGTCGAGCTTTCCCAAGGCCCCAACGCCGACAAAGGCGGGGATCTCGGCTGGATCCGACGCGGGCAGCTCTTGCCCGAACTTGAAGAGGTCGCGTTTCGCCTCAAGCCCGGCGAAACGAGCGGCGTGATCCGCTCACCCGCAGGCCTGCACATCATCCGCGTCGTCGCGCGCCGGCATGTGGATCCGAACAGCTTCGAAGCCCGGCGCGCCGCAATCGAACGGGCGCTCGTGGAGGCGACCGTGCCCGAGCGCACCGCGCAGTGGCTTTCCGAACTGCGCGCGCGCGCGAGCATCGAAGTGCGCGGCTGCCAAGGCGTGGTCGCAGCGATTCCGGCAAGCCAAACCAAGCCATGATCTGGATCACGGTGGGAGAGCCAGCCGGCATCGGCCCTGATGTGATCCTGGGAGCATGGCAGCTCGAGCCCCGGCTTTTTGCGCAGCACTGCATCGTCGCGCCGGCCGCGTGGCTGCGCGCGCGCGCAGGCGCTGGGGCTGGATGCGCCGATCAAGGCGCTGCCGACGCCGCAGCCGAGCGGCGAGGAGGCCCTCGGCTGCTGGTGGCCGGAACCGGCGCCCGAGGTGGTTCCTGGTCATCCAGATCCAAAAGTGTCGAAAGTCGCGATCCGTTGCCTTGAGGCGGCGGTGAAGCGCGTGATGGAACAAGGCGGAGCGCTTGTGACCGCGCCGCTGCACAAGGCCGCGTGGCGGCGGGCCGGCTTCCGCTTTTCGGGGCACACGGAGATGCTCGGAGCTGCGGCGGGCGCGCAGCCGGTGATGATGCTGGGATCGGAGGCGCTGCGCGTGGCGCTCGTGACCACGCACCTGCCGCTGCGCGCGGCGATCGAAGCGCTGGACGAGACGCGCATCGTGCGCACCGTGCGCACGGTGCACGACGCGCTTATCCGTTTTGGCGTGGCACGCCCCCGGCTGGCGCTGCTTGCGCTCAACCCTCACGCGGGCGAAGAGGGAGCGCTGGGCGACGAGGAAATCCGGATCCTTGAGCCTGCCTGCGCGCGGCTTGCGCGCGAGGGGATCGCCGTGGAGGGGCCGCTTCCGGCGGATTCGGCGTTCGCGCCGGCGATGCGCGCTCGCTTTGACGCCTATGTGGCGCTTTACCACGACCAAGGCCTGATTCCGATCAAGACGCTGGCTTTTGGTGAAAGCGTGAACCTCACGCTGGGGCTGCCGTTCGTGCGCACGAGCCCCGATCACGGCACGGCGCTGGCGCTGGCAGGCACCGGCCAGGCCCAGCCCGGCGGGATGATCGCAGCGTTGCGCTGCGGGGCGCTGCTTGCAGCAAAGAGGTGGCCATGGGCCGGGAAATGACCGAATCGCTGGCCGGGCGGCTGCTCATTGCCGCCCCGCATATGGACGATCCGAACTTCCGCAAGACGGTGGTGCTCATCTGCCATCACGACGAAGACGGCGCGATGGGCCTCGTGATCAACCGCCCGCATGCCACGCTGAAGCTGGCGATGATCTTCGAAGAGGCGGGGATCAGCGCCGAGCCAGGCATTGACGCGCTTCCGGTGTATCTCGGCGGGCCCGTGGAGCCCACGCGCGGCTTCGTGCTGCACCGGGCCGGCGAGCACTTCGCGGCCACGATGGACGTCCCTTCCGGGTTTGCGCTGTCGGCCTCGCGCGATGCGCTCGAGGCGGCGGCCACGGGGAAGCTTGCGCCGTTTCTTTTTGCGCTCGGCTACGCAGGCTGGGCGCCGCAACAGCTGGAGGGGGAACTGAAGGCCAACGTGTGGCTGGTCGCAGAGGCCTCAAGCGAGCTCGTGTTCAGAGAGGCCGCGCACCGGCGCTGGGACAAGGCGATCGCAAGCCTTGGCATCGACCCGCGGCTGCTCGGCGAAGGAGGGCAGGCATGAACGCGCTCGTCGTTTACGACACCCGCTATGGCAACACCGCGCGGGTGGCGGAAGCGATCACCGCGGGCGTCAGCGCCGGCGGCGTGCGGGCCGATTGCGCGAAGGCGCAAGAAGTCTCTGCCGACGACTGGCCGCGCTATGCGCTCGTCGTCGTCGGCACGCCGGTGCAGATGGGCGGGCCAAGCCCGGCCGTGCGCGCGCTGCTCGCCAGCACGAGCAAGCTCTGGATGGACGGCGCAATGCAAGGCCGCCTCGGCGCGGCGTTTGCCACCTTTGGCGGCTTGGGCGGCGCCGGCGGCGGCGTGGAGCTTACGCTGATCTCAATCTGGGCGACATTTGCGGAGCTCGGGATGCTGTGCGCGCCGTGCCCGAAGGCGCTGGAAGGCTTCGCCGATGCAGGGCTGCACTGGGGGCTTGCGGTGCGCAGCGCAGACGCCCAAGGGATGCCTTTGGCTGAGCTTCCGCCCGCAGCGCTGAAAGCCGCGCGCGCGTTCGGCGCTTACCTTGCCGAGCTCATCGTTCGCGCGCCCCACCAAACGCGGTGAGCGCCACCTCCACCAGCTCCGTCGGCCGATAGGGCTTTTGCAGGAATCCGGCAAGCCGCTTGCCGGCGAAGCGGGCGGCGGCCATTTCTTCGTTGTAGCCGGACGAAAGGATCACCGGCACGTCCTCGCGGATGCGGCGAAGGGCGCTTAGCGTCTCCACCCCGTCCATCCCCGGCATCGTCAGGTCCAGCACCACGCCGACCACCTCTTTGGCGTGCGCGCGCATCAGCGCCACCGCCTCTTCGCCATTCGCAGCGGTGAGCACCTTGAAGCCCGCCTCCTCCAACACGATCGCCGCCACTTCCCGCACCGACTCCTCGTCGTCCACGACGAGCACCAGCCCCGAACCTCGCTTGGCGGCCCGCTCGCCCTCGCCGGTAGGATCCTCCTTCTCCATCACTGGAAAGAGCACCTTGACCGTCGTCCCCTTGCCCGGCTCGGAATACACCTTGATCGCGCCATGATGCGCGCGCACGATCCCGAGCACCGCGCTCAGGCCCAACCCGCGGCCGGTGAACTTCGTCGTGAAGAACGGCTCGAAGATGCGCGCCATCGTCGCCGCGTCCATCCCCGAACCGGTATCCGAAACTTCAAGAAACACATAGCGCCCAGGCTTGAGCTTTTCCTCCGGCACGAAGGTCGTTCGCAGATAGGCTTCGTCTGCGTGCATCACGCCGGTGCGGATCGTGATCGCGCCGCTCTTCTCGCCAATCGCCTCCGAGGCGTTGATCACGAGGTTCATCACCACCTGCCGCAGCTGCGCGGGATCGGCGTAAATCGGCGGGAGATTGTCGGCGAGATCCAGCCGCAGCACGACCTTCGTCGCCTTGGAGAGATGCATCAGCCGCTCAAGCGACATCACGAGTTCATTCAGGTTGAGCGGTTCCGGATAGCCGCCCCCCTGCCCCGCATAGGCCAAAAGCTGCCGGCACAGCTCCGCGCCGCGCTCGCAGGACTCGATGATCCCGTGCATCCGCTCGCGGATGCGCGAGGTGGGCGGGGCTTCGCGCTCGGCGAGCGCCGCAAGCCCGATGATCACGGCGAGAAGATTGTTGAAGTCGTGCGCCACGCCTCCGGCAAGCACCCCGAGGCTTTCCAGCCGCTGCACCTGCTCCAGCTTCTGCCGCCGATTGCGCTCCTCGGTGATCACATGATCGATCACGACCTGGTGCGTGATCTCGCCTTCTTCGTCCCGCACCGGCGCAACGCGCCGGGCCACGATCTCCGCGCCGTGCGGCGTCGGGATCGAAAGCTCGCCGCGCCACGTGCGCCCCTCGCGCACGACCGTGCCGTGGATTTCCCGCCAGAGCGCATCGCCCTTCTCGCCGCCGCGCAGCTCGGCCACGTTGCGCCCTGAAAGCTCCGCCTCGTCCTTCGCGCCGTAAAGCTTGCACGCCGCCGGATTCGCGTGCACGACGCGCCCTTCCCGATCCAGCAGCATGATCGGCTCGCGCGCCTGCATGAACGCCGCGCGCAGAAGCATGTTCTCCTCGTGCTCGCGCACGAGATCGCTCATGTCCACGATCACGCACAGCCGCCCGCCGTCGACGGCGAACGGGACGCTCTCCACCCGCGCCCAGAGATCGCCGCCGTCCAGCCGCACGAGCCGAATCTTCGCCACCGAAAGCGGCTCGCCGCGAGCGAGGATCGGCGCGAGCTCCGCCTCGGCGCGCGCCCGCTCGCTCGGATGCACGAACGCGAACACCGATCGGCCTGCGATCTCGCCAGGCGACGAAGCCCCGAAAAGCGCCGCCATTGCTCGGTTCACGTGTAGCCAGCGCCCCTCGCGGTGCACGCCGGCCGGCACCGGCAGCGCATCCAGCCACGCGGGCGCTTGCTCCATCTAGATCGTCACCACGCCGTCGGCCGTGCCCATCAACACGAGATCCGCCCGCTGGCGCGCGAACACGCCGTTCGTCACCACGCCCGGCAGCGCATTCAGCGCATCCTCCACCAACAGCGGATCGTGGATCGCAAGCCCGTGCACGTCCAGGATGACGTTGCCGTTGTCGGTCGTGAAGCCTTCGCGCAGGCGCGCCTCGCCGCCGAAATGCGTGCGCACATAGTGCGCGACAAGCTCCTTCGCCATCGGGATCACCTCGATCGGCAGCGGGAAGCGGCCGAGCACTTCAACCTGCTTCGTTTCGTCCACGATGCAGACGAACTTGGCGCTTGCGGCCGCGCAAATCTTTTCGCGCGTGAGCGCTCCGCCGCCGCCTTTGATCAGGCAGCGGTTCGGGTCGAACTCGTCCGCCCCGTCAATGTAGACGGCAAGCTTCCCCACCGCGCTCAACGCCTCGTCCAGCGTGCATACCGGCACGCCCGCCTCGCGCAGCCGACGCTCCGTTTCGTTGGAGCTGGCCACCGCGCCTTGGAGCTTGATCTCTCCGGCGCGCACGCGCGCGCCGAGCTCCTCGATGAACATGTTGGCCGTGGAGCCGGTGCCGACGCCGATGTAGGCGCCATCCGGCACATACTCGATCGCTTTTTTCGCGACTTCGCGCTTGAGCGCATTCACATCCACCGTTGCTCCTCCTCAGTATGAAAGCATCAAGTAACCGCTGATGAGGCTTGCGCTTCCCTTCGCAAGCCCCGCAAACGGGCCGCTGCCAAGCGACGCCCCGCGCATCATTACGAGCCACTCCGCGCCGATCTCCACGCCGTCCGTCGGCGCAAGCGCGATCCCCGCGCCGAACGACGGGCGCTCCACGGTCGCGTAGTAGGTCACGGTCTGGACGGGATCCACGGTCGTCAGTTCATACCGAAGCTGCGTCAGCCCCACGAGCGCATGCACGCTCATCATCTCCATCGGCCAGGTGGGCCGAAGATACACGCCGAAAAAGCTCGGCACGCGGATCGAGGTGGCCGTATATGGGCCAACCGCCCCGCCTTGGCCTGCGTCGCCCCCGCCGAGGCGCGCCTCCAGCGCGAAGTAGCGCCCCAGCCATCCGCCCCAGGCGAGATACCAGCCGGAGCCGGTGGCGTTGATCTTCGTGCCCGCCTCTTCGTAGGCAAGCGGCATCGTGCCGTAGCCGAACGCAATGAGCCCTCCGCCGTCCGACGGCGCCACCCCCACGCCGATGCGCACCGCTTGCGCCTGCGGCGCGATCGCCCAAGCCAGAAGCCATGCGGCCAGCATGCGGCGCATAATGTCCCTCCTTGTTCCCTGCTCACGGCATCCTTATGCTCGCGCAACCGGCGCGCAAGGAGGGAACGATGAAGGTTCGCGAGGTGATGACCCACGGCGTGCTCACCTGCCACGAAAACGATCGGCTCAAGTCGGTGATGCAAAAGATGGTGATGCGCCGCTGCGGCGCGATTCCGGTCGTGGACGACGGCATGATCCTCGTCGGCATCGTCAGCACCCGCGACGTGCTGTTGCCGCTGTATCCGAACTACGGCGAATACGTGCACGACACGATTTCGGCCAGCGATTTCGAGGCGATGGAAGCGCACTACCCGCGCGTGATGCAGATGAAGGTCAAAGAGGTGATGAGCACGAACCCCATCAGCGTGGATCCGGAGATGCCGGTGCTGAAGGCTGCGTCGGTGATGGGGCTTAAGAACCTTCGCCGCATCCCGGTCACGGAAGGCGGAAGGCTCGTCGGCATGATCTCGATCGGCGACATCAGCCGCGCGCTGTTCATCCGCTACGCCTCGGAGCGGCCGTGAAAGATCCCGCGATGATCGCCTCGCTGCGCGACCCTCAAAACCTTCCCCATCCGGCTGCAGATGTGGAGCTCAAGGAAACCCACATCTCGTGGGTGCTGCTCGCGGGAGAGTTCGCCTACAAGATCAAAAAGCCGGTCAACTTCGGCTTTCTCGACTTCTCGACGCTTGATGCGCGCAAGCGCTATTGCGAGCTGGAAGTGGAGCTCAACCGCCGGATGGCGCCGGAGCTGTATCTCGGGGTGCTTCCGGTGCGCCGGCAGGGCGCGCGCTTTTTCATCGGCGAGGGCACGGGCGAGATCGTGGACTGGGCGGTGTGGATGCGCCGCTTTCCGGACGAAGACCTGCTGGATGCGCGGCTTGCCCGCGGGGACTTCGATCCCGCGTGGATGGAAGCGCTGGCGCTGAGAGTCGCACGCTTTCACGCCCAGGCCCAAGTCGCCCCCGAAGGCTTCGGCACCGCGGCTCAGCTTCGCGAACATGTCCTTGACAACATCGCCGTCGCGCGCAGATGGGTCGGCCGGGGGCTGGATGCGGCGCTCGTGGATGCGCTTGCCGCGTGGGCGGAGCGAACCTGCGCGGACAAGGCCGAGCTTATCGAAGCGCGCAGGCGGGAAGGATATGTGCGCGCCTGCCACGGGGATCTGCACCTGCGCAACATCGTGCTTTGGCGTGGCGAGCCCATTCCGTTCGACTGCATCGAGTTCAACGACGACTTCCGCTTCATTGACGTGATGAACGACGTCGCGTTTCTCGTGATGGACCTGGACGCGCGTAAGCATCCGGCTTTTGGGCTTCGCTTTCTTTCCGTCTGGCTTGAGCAGACCGGCGATTATGCGGGGCTTGCGCTTTTGGATCTTTTCCGCTTCTACCGCGCCGGCGTGCGCGGCAAAGTGGCGCTGCTCACCGCCGAGGGCGCAGCCGATGAGCGCACGCGCGCGCAGTTCATTGAGGAGGCGCGCCGCTACTTCCAGCTCGCCCAAAGCTACACCATGCCGCGCACGCCAAAGCTCTATGCGGTGGGAGGCTTTTCCGGAAGCGGCAAAAGCCATCTTGCGCGCATCGGGATGGAAAAGGCGCATGCGCTCGTGATCCGCTCGGACGCCACGCGCAAGCGCATCGCAAGCGCCTTTCCCGATGAGCCGCTCTATGGCGACGCGATGCACGCGCGCACCTATGCCGCGATGTTCGAAGCCGCGGAAAAAGCGCTTCGCGCCGGCTTTTCGGTGATCCTGGATGCCACCTTCCTGCATCCGAAATCGCGCGAGGATCTCCGGGCGCTCGCCGAAAGGCTTCGCGTGCCCGCCGAGCTCATTTGGCTGGACGTGCCTGTCGAGACGCTGCGCGCGCGCATTGCCAAGCGCACAGAGACAGGCCAGGACATCTCCGATGCGGATCTTCGCGTGCTTGAAATGCAGCTTGCCAAACACGCGCCGCCCTCGCCGGATGAGCCCGGCGTGCGCTTCTGGACGGATTCCGGCCGCTGGCCGGAAGATGTTTGATCAGCCGGGAACGCCCAAAATCGTCACCGCGGCGCGGTAGCTGATGCCTTCCGTGCGCGGCACCTTCTCAAAGCGCCGAACGATGCGAGAGGCTGGAATCGGCTGGGCGAGCAGCCGGCGGCGAAGGTGGCGCAGTCGCAACGGGCGTTTGCGTTGCCCCCTACGCCCAAGCTCATCCAGCCACACATCGCGGACAAGCTCCAGCCACGCCTCCGCCGCCGCATCCAAGTCCAACCGCAGTCCTTCGGACGCGCCGCGCACCCCGTGCAGTATCCAGCGCAGGCCTTCGTGCTCATCGAGCGAGAGATTGGGAAGGAGCACATAGCGCGAAAGCAGATACTCAAGCTCCTCGAGCGCCCGCTGCTTGCGCCGAGGCAAAAGCGAACGCTCCGCGTTCTCCAAGCGCCTGCGGAATGTTCGCAAAAGCGTCTCCACGGAGTCTTGCGCTGCGTGGATGTCCACCGGTGCATGGCCTTGCGCCATTGCGCGCAAATGGGCCGCGATGCGGTCCAAATCCGTCTCTGGCGACGCATGCGCATCCGTGAACAACACCCATTGCGGCGCCTTGCCTCCCCGCCCCGAAAGCGCAAAAAACGCCCACGGCTGCTTTGCGCGCACGGCGGCGATCACCGAAAGCACTTTCGCGTCCGATCCTGCGACCGCTTCGTAAATCTCCTTGCGCACCACGGCTTGCGGCCCCTCCACGAGTTCGCGCACCGGCGCAAACGCATCGCGAATGCCATCCAACGGCGCCTGCTCCGCCTGCCGGAGGCGCACCATGATCTCCTCGGCGGAAAACGCATGCTCGTCCATCCAGTCGCGCATGTTCTCGTCGTGCGGAATCTCGATGTTCGCGCCGAGGATCGCAGCCACCTCACGATGGCGCTGGATGAACTTCCTGTCCGCCTCCAACGCGAAGGCCTTCGTATCCTCCGGCCACCAGACCTCGATTTTGGGATGCGGGCTGTTGAGCCGATCCACGCGCCCAATGCGCTGCTCCGCCACTCGGATCACCGAGGGCATGTCCAGCATCACCACAGCCGAGGCTTGTTGAAGATTCACGCCCTCGGCGAGCGCATCCGAACACAACGCAATCCCGCGCCCTCGCTTCGCCTCGGGCGCGAAGGCCTTCCCTACCCTGCTTCGGTCGCGGGAACGTTGGCCGGTGGCAAGGTAAACCTCTGCTTCGCAACCAAGCGCGCGCAGCGCCCCCTGCATCCAGGAAAGCGTGATCAGTCGCGCGTCGAACGCGATCAGCATGGGATGGCGCGCGTTGAGATCCAGAAGAAGCCTCGCTTTGCCCATGTCCCGCATCTGGCTCATCTGCTTAACCAGCGAGGCGATCTCTTCATAGATCGCGATTTCCTCTTCCAGCGCATCCGCATAGATCCGCTGGTTTTGCAACCAAATCGGCAAATGCTTGCGACGCACGTTCGCAGACGGCGGCGTGCGCATGCGTTTGAGCTTGCCGATCATGTCGCCGGTGGCCTGCGGCTTGCCGTCGAAATCCATGCCCAGCGCATCGCAAGCGCGCCTCGTGCCCTCGATGTGTTCGAGCAGCGCCGCACGAGAAGAGCGAAGCGACGCCATGACTTGGTAATAGGCGATTCCCTTGGCGCTGTTGATGCGCGCATCCACGAACTTGGCTTCTGACATGCGTCCTTTGAGCGCCTCTGGATAGATGATCCCGCCTTCCAGATACGCAAGGCCGCGAAGCCTCTGGGCGAGTTTGCGGATCTTTTCGGCCGTTTCTTGGTCCTTCGGCGTTTCTTGTGTGCGGTAGGTGCAGGGAACGTGCTCGGGGTAGCTGCAAGGCCGGCCTTGATCGTCCAAGAATCCTTGCGGGTTTTGCGCGATCTCTCGTTTGAGATCGGCCTTCGTGCGCCGCAACATGAAGCGGCCGACGATTCGGCGCAGTCTCTCGCGTTCGTCGCTTGAAAGCGCGAAATGCGCGCGTTGCCGGCGTAGGCGGTGCATCAGGCCATCGAAGAGCCGAAGCGAGTCTTCATCGAGATTGTCCGCCCCCAAAAGCTCCACGATGCCGATCAGGTCTTGCGCGCCGCGGTTGATCGGCGTAGCGGTGAACAACACCACATGCTCGGCCACATGCTCCATGAGCCTCCGCGTGCGGTTCGATTTCGGATTGAGAAAGTTGTGCGCCTCGTCAATGGCAAGGCATTGCGCGCGCCGAATGTCCTCTCGCACAACGCCTTCCGCCTCCTTTTTGCTCAAAAGCCCATGCGAATGGATGGCGATCCCGATCCCGCATCGCGCCCGCTCCCGTTCCCATGCGCGCCGCACATCCCCCGGAGGGCTGATAAGCACAAACGGACCTTCGCGCCAACGGCCAGTGGCCTGCATGCGTCGCTGCAACGCCTTGAGCAAATGCACGCCCATCCGGGTCTTGCCTGCACCCGTCGCGTCGGCAACAAGGCAGCTTCCTTCCCGTTCAAGAATCCACAAGGCTCT
Source organism: uncultured Zetaproteobacteria bacterium (assembly GCA_964614395.1). Lineage (GTDB taxonomy): Bacteria > Pseudomonadota > Zetaproteobacteria > Mariprofundales > S012-25 > CAZTLD01. The sequence continues at coordinate 247 of CAZTLD010000021.1, read as the reverse complement.
GGCGATGCCTTTTATCTGCGTCGGCCAAAGACGCGCCGCACCACCCTCCCTATCCAAAAGCTCTTGCGCCCATTCGCATTCCAGAATCTCGGCGCAGGCGCGCGCGACGGCCTCTTCAAAGCTCGTCGGCTGCACGAGGGCGGCGAGCAACCGCAAAAGCTCCTCGGTGAAATCCTCGCCCATTCGCCAGAAGTTCTCCGCCGCCTGCCGCACTTCTTCGTAGCGGTCGGGATCTTCGCTTGCGGAG
>CAZTLD010000020.1:0-11351 GCA_964614395.1 uncultured Zetaproteobacteria bacterium | reverse complement strand
TGGCCTCCGGCGCGGAGCTTGACATTTCCGCGCAGATCACGCGCACGCAGTGGCGGTATGAGTCGCCGTTCGCGGCGCAGCTTGCGACGCTCAACCCCGCTTGGCGCGGGGAACTCGCCGCGACACTTCGCCTGCCGCTGGCCGCCGGGCGCGGGCGGCCGGATCTGATGGACGCGCGCGCGCAGGCGCTGGAGCAGCAGGCGCAGGCGGAAGAAGCGCTTGCGCGCGCTGCGCGCGAGGCGGCGCTTGCCGCGATCCAGGAGGCGGCCAACTATCTGCGCCTGCAAGCCGAGGCGCGCGCGGCTGGCGCAGCCGTCGCCCGCGCACGGAGGCTCGTGGCCGACGCGCGCCGCCGCTGGTCGCTGGGCCTGATCGAAAAGGATCGCGTGGACGAGGCGCTGGCTCAGCTCCACGAGGCCGAGGCGCGCAGGGCGCGGGCAGCAACCAGCTTGAACCGGCTTGTGGAAAGCCTCCGCCGGCGCACCGGCTGGCGGGATCGGGAAATCCAAGCGCTGCGGCCGGAGCCGGTGCCGATCCCGGACACCCTCGAGGCGCTAACCGGCTATGCGCTCGCCCACCGCCCGGAGATCGTCGCGCTCCGGAAGCGGCTTGAGGCGGCCGAGCTGCGCGTGCAGGCCGCGCGCAAGCGCGCAGGCGTGCGCGCCGATCTCGTGTTCGACGCAGGGCTTCGCTCGCTGGCCGGCCAGGGCGGACGGGCGCTCGTGAACATGCCGAGCACCCATTACCCGCGGGCCAGCATCGGCATCGAGCTGCAAGAAGGGCTGGGGCGGGCGGACGAGCTGCGCGTGGCCGCGGCGCAAACGGCGCGCGAGGCGGTGCGCGCTGCGATCGATGCGTTTGAGGAAACCTTGCGCCGCGAGCTTGCCGGGCTTTGGGCCGAGCGAGCGCCAACCGAGGCGCGCCTGCGCGCGGCCCGGTCTGCGCTTCGCGCCGCGCGCGCGATGCTCGCCCAGCGCAAGCGGCAATACGCGGCCGCGCGCGTGCCGCTCGCCCAGCTTCTCGCCGCGGAAGCCCGCGTGGCGGAGGCGGAAAAGGCCGTGCGGCAGGCGGAGGCCGATCGGGCGGAGCTTTCGGCGCTCATCGCTTGGTCGGCCGCGCTCGTGCCGAAGCTGGAGGAGCGATGAAGCGGCTGATTGCGTTTTGCGTGCACAAAAGCCTGGCCGTGAACCTCATCTCGGCCTTGGCCGTGGCAGGCGGCCTTTACGCGGCGTGGGCCATCCAGCGCGAGGCGTTCCCGAGCGTGAACTTCGATCTGGTCGTGATCAGCGCAAGCTACCCGGGTGCGACGCCGCGCGAGGTGGAAAGCCTGATCATCGCGCCGATCGAGGACGAGCTTTCGGGCATCGACGGGATCGAAACGATCCGCTCCAGCGCCTTTTCCGGCTTCGCCCAGATCTCGATCGAGATCGATCCGAACTACGACGACCGCAGCCGGCTGGTGAGCGAGGTTCAGCGCGCGGTGGATCGCGCCAACCTCCCCGACGACATGCCCGCCGATCCCGTGATCACCGAGATCAAGTCCGAGCAGGCGCCGATTCTGAGCTTTTCCGTGTTCGGGCCGCTATCTGAGCTGGAGCTCAAACGCATCGCCGACCGCATCGAAGACGACCTGCTCAACATCCCGGGGGTGGCGCGGGTGCTCGCGCAGGGCAAGCGCAAGGAGGAGATCCGCATCGTCGTCGATCCGGAAAAGCTTGTCGCCGAGCGGATCTCGCTGGCCGAGATCGCGCGCGCGGTGCGCGGCTGGAACATCACCGCCCCAGGCGGACAAATCGAGCTTGATGGCCGCCAATACGCGATCCGCGTCGTCGGCGAGTTTCGCGATCCGAAAGATGCGGCAGGCCTTGTGCTGCGCGCGAACGACGAAGGCGGCGTCGTGCGCCTGGGCGACGTCGCGAAGGTGATCGAAACGCTGCGCAAGCCCAGCCGCATCGTGCGCGCGATGGGCGAGCCTTCGATCAATTTCACCGTCCTGAAAAAGGGCGATGCGGACATCATCCGAACCGTGGACCGCATCCGCGCGTATCTGAAGACGATCCCGAAGCGGTATGACGCGCGCCTGAAGGTGCGCGCCTACAACGACTTTTCGCTGATCACGCGGCTGCGGCTTAGCGTGCTCACCAGCAACGGCGCGCTGGGGCTGGTCTTCGTGCTTGCGCTGCTATTGCTTTTGCTGCGGCCGGCCGTCGCGGTCACCACCGCCTGGGGCCTTCCCGTGATCTTCTTTTCAGGGTTGCTGGTGCTGTTTCTCGCCGGGCAGACGCTGAACCTTCTTACGATGTTCGGCTTCATCATCGTGCTCGGGCTGATGGTGGACGATGCGATCATCATCGGCGAGAACACCGCTTGGCACCTCGAGCGCGGCATGCCGGTGGAAGAAGCCGCGATCCACGGCGCAAGCGAGCTTGCCGGCCCCGTGATCGCGACGGTGCTGACGACGATCGTCGCGTTCCTGCCGCTGATGTTCATGAAGGGCATCATCGGCAAGTTCATGTTCTCGATCCCGCTCGTCGTGATCACATTGCTCGCCTTTTCGCTGGTTGAGGCGCTGTTCGTGCTGCCGAGCCACATTCGGGACATTGCCCGCGCGCATGTGCGCACGAAGCCGCGGCGGGTGTTCGTGTGGCTGCTTCGGGCGTATGCGCCGGCGCTCGGCTGGGCACTCCGCCACCGGTGGGTCACGCTCTTTTTGGCGCTTGTGGCGCTTTTGGGCGCGCTGAAGCTGGCCGGCGCGATGCGCTTTCAGCTGTTCCCGCCCGGCGCCGAGAGCGTGTTCTACCTGCGCGTGGAGCTGCCGCCGGGCACGACGCTTGAAGAGACCGACCGCGTCTTGCGGGCGATCGACCGCGAGGTGCGCCGCCGTATCCCGCCCGAGATCCTTGAGACCACGACACTCGTCGCCGGCGAAAACAGCGCCGACCGGCGCGAGGCGCTCAAGCGCATCGGCGATCGCTTCGGCTTCGTGCGCGTGATCCTGATCCCGTTCACCGAACGCACGATCTCGGCCTATGCGGTGATGGATCGCATCCAGAAGGAGGTGCCGCCGCTGTTTCCCGAGGCCAAGATCAGCTTTGCGATGATGAAGCCCGGCCCGCCGGTGGGGCGCGCGCTGCAAGTGGAGATCACAGGCGACGAGGCCGCAGCGCGGCGCGCGGCCGAAAGGCTCGTGAAGCTTCTGCATACGATTCAAGGCGTGTATGCGATCGAATCCGACCTCGATCCCGGCGAGCCGGAGCTGAGAATCGCACTCGATCGCGCGAAGGCCGCCTACGCGGGCGTGGATCTCGCCACCGCCGCGCAGCACCTGAAGGCCGCGTTCGACGGCTGGATCGTGGACACGATCCGCCGCGCCGACGGCGAGGAGGCCGATGTCGTGATCCGCTATCCGGCCGCGGCGCGCAAGGATGTGAGCTCACTGCTTCAGCTCGGCATCCCGAACCAGCAAGGGGGGCTTGTGCCGCTGGGGCGGATCGCGCGCACGATCACGCACCGGGGCGAGGCGCTCTTGCACCGCAAAGACGGCCGGCGCGTGATCTATGTCTCGGCCGAGGTGGACCCGAAGACGATCACCTCGCGCGCGCTCAACCGGCTCGTGAAGGCGAAGTTCGCCGAATGGGCGGGGCCGGATCGGGCGCGCATCCAGGTGCACCTCGGGGGCGAGCAGGAGCGCAGTGAAGAGTCGGTGCGGGGGTTGATCGCAAGCTTCGTGTTCGCGCTGCTCGGGATCTATGTGATCCTCGCGGTGCAGTTCGAAAGCCTGCTCTGGCCGTGGCTGGTGATGTTCGCGATCCCCTTCGGGGCGCTTGGGATCATCATCGGCTTCTGGCTGCACGGGATGCCGCTTTCGTTCATGGCGCTGATGGGGTTCGTGGCGCTGTCCGGCATCGTCGTCAACAACGCGATCGTGATCGGCGTGTTCATGCAGCGGGCGTTGCGCGAAGGCCGAAGCTGGCAGGAAGCAGCGCAGGAAGCGGGCGAGCGCCGCCTGCGCGCGGTGCTGCTCACCACGCTCACCACCGTGGTTGGGCTTCTGCCCACCGCCTACGGCTGGGGCGGGTTGGATCCGTTCGTGGCGCCGATGGCGCTGGCGCTCTCCTGGGGCTTGATCTTTTCCACCTTCATCACACTCTTCGCGATACCGGCGCTTTTGGGCGCGGCGCACGATGTGCGCGCCCTGTTCGCCCGCGTGATGAAAATCCGTTCATCCTAGGTTCACGCTGGGATCAGATCAGCCCCCTATAGTTCGCGTTGCCCGAAGCGAGATGTCCCCTCCTCCCCTCCCTTCCCGCTTCGGGCCCTTTTTCAGCCACCGCCGCACGGCCGTGGCCCATGCGACAAGCCCATACGCCCTCCTCCTCCCTGGGATGTCGCAGCAAGCCGGAAAGGGCGACCTTTCCGGCTTTTTTCTTGCGCGCTTTCGGGCAGCATCGTCGCGATGTTGCGCTACGCGCTCAAACGCATCGTGATGATGATCCCGCTGCTTGTCGGGATCACCGCGATCTCGTTTGCGATGATGCACCTTGCGCCCGGCGATCCGTTGGCGGCGATGGTGCAGCTTGATCCGCGCATCGATCCGGAAAAGCTGGCCGAGCTTCGCCACCAGTACGGGCTCGATCAGCCGATCTGGAAACAATACCTGGACTGGCTTTGGCGGATCGCGCATCTGGATTTCGGCGAGTCGTTCGCCGCGGATCACCGGCCGGTGTGGGACAAGATCGCGGAAAGAATCCCAGTGACGCTGGGCATCAACGTGGCGGCGATGCTGATCATCTTCGCGGTCGGCGTGCCGGTGGGGGTGCTTGCCGCGGTGCGGCCGGAGAGCCGCTTCGATCGCATCACGACGGTGCTCGTGTTCCTGGGCTTTGCGATGCCGTCGTTTTGGCTGGCGCTGATGCTGATGGTCGTCTTCGGCGTGGAGCTGGGGTGGCTGCCGATCTCGGGGCTGCACCGCTACGGCTGGGAGGCGCTTTCCAAACCCGCGCAATGGTGGGATCTTGCCCAGCACCTCGTGATGCCGGTATTGGTCTCGGCCGTGGGGGGGATTGCCGGCATCAGCCGCTACATGCGCAGCAGCATGCTTGAGGCGCTGGCTGCCGAGTATGTGCAAACGGCGCGCGCGCTTGGCATCCCCGAGCGGCGCGTGGTATGGCGCTATGCGCTCAAAAACGCGCTGCTGCCGGTGATCACGATCTTGGGCCTTTCCGTGCCGGGGCTGATCGGGGGCTCGGTGATCGTCGAGCAGATCTTCTCGATTCCAGGGATGGGGCTTTTGTTCTACGAAGCGGTGATGAGCCGCGACTACCCGCTCGTGATGGGCATCACCGTGCTCGGCGCGGTGCTCACGCTCATCGGCAACCTCATGGCGGATCTCGCCTACGCGTGGGCCGATCCGCGCGTGCGCAAGGGGCTGGTGCGGCGATGAGGCATGATCCGCTCGTGCTTGCGGGCGCAGCGATCGTCGGGGCGGTGGCGATCGTTGCGATTGCTGCACCCTGGCTTGCGCCCTATGACCCGAATGCGATCGATCTGAGCGCGGTGCTTATGCCCCCCTCGTCCGCCCACTGGCTGGGGACGGACTCGCTCGGCCGCGATGTGTTCTCGCGGCTCGTGTTCGGCGCGCGGATTTCGCTGGCGGTGGGCTTCGTCGCGGTGGGGGTGAGCATCGCGATCGGCGCGCCACTAGGCTTCGCCGCGGGCTTTTTCGGCGGCTGGGTGGATGCGGCGATCATGCGCTTGGCGGACATGATGCTGAGCTTTCCGACGTTCTTTTTGATCCTTGCGGTGATCGCGTTTCTGGAGCCGAGCATCTGGAATGTGATGATCGTGATCGGCGCCACTTCCTGGATGGGGGTGGCAAGGCTTGTGCGCGCGGAGGCCCTTTCGCTGCGCGCGCGCGAGTTCGTGCTCGCCGCCCAAGGCCTGGGCGCGGGCACTTGGCGCATCGTGTTCCGCCACATCGCGCCCAATGCGATGGGGCCGCTTCTCGTCTCGGCGGTGCTGGGCGTGGCCGGCGCGGTGCTCGTGGAATCGGGGCTTTCGTTTCTGGGGCTGGGCGTGCAGCCGCCCACGCCCTCCTGGGGCAACATGCTCACCGAGGGCAAGGACTACGTGCAGTTTGCGTGGTGGCTCGTGCTGTTTCCGGGGCTTGCGATCCTGATCACGGTGCTGGGGCTGAACCTGCTCGGCGAAGGCCTGCGCGCGCGGCTGGATCCGAAGCGGCGATGACGAAGCAGGAGCTTGAGCGCTGGATGCAGGTGGCCCTTCGTGCCGCCACGCGGGCGGCCAAGGCCGAAGAGGTGCCGGTGGGCGCGGTCGTCGTGTTTCCCGATGGCGCGCACTTCGTGGCGGAAAACCGCACCCGCCGCGATCGCGACCCAACCGCGCACGCCGAGATTCTCGCGATCCGCGCCGCCTGCCGCGCGCGCGCCAATGAGCGCATCGAAGACGCCACACTCTTCGTGACCGTGGAGCCGTGCCCGATGTGCGCTGGCGCGATCGCCTGGGCGCGGATCGCGCGCGTCGTCTATGGCGCGCCCGAGCCGAAGACCGGCGCGGTGGAATCGCGCTTTGCGCTGTTGGGAAACCGCGCGCTCTGGCACCGGCCGAAGATCCTTGCCGGCGTTTTGGAAGACGAAGCGCGCGCGCTCCTGCAAGCGTTCTTCGTGGACAAAAGGGGGCGATGATGCCAAAGGCCTCTCAAGTGGCGCTCGTGGCAGGGCCTGTCATCGCGCTGATCGTGGCGATGCTCGACTGGCCGGATGCAAGGATCGCCGCCACCGCCGCCATCGGCGCGTGGATGGTGATCTGGTGGATCACGGAGGCGGTGCCGCTTGCGGCCACGGCGCTTTTGCCGATCGCGCTCTTGCCGGCGGCGGGCGCGTTTTCGGCGAAGGCGATCGCGGTGCAATACATCAACCCGATCGTGTTTCTGTTCATCGGGGGCTTCTTGCTCGCGCTCGCGATGCAGCGCTGGGGACTGCACGAACGCCTTGCCCTTGAGGTGCTTCATCTCTTGGGGCGATTTCAGGCGGTGGGGCTGATCGTCGGCACCGGCGCGGTGTCGTGGTTCCTTTCGATGTGGATTTCCAACACGGCCACGACGATGATGATGACGCCGATTCTGATCGCGGTTTTGGCTGGTCTTTCCGCCTCGGCCCCGCGCGCATCCCGGACACTTGCGGCGCCGCTTCTGCTCACCGCGGCCTACGCGGCAAGCATCGGGGGTGTGGCCACGCTCGTCGGCACCGCGCCCAACCTCTCCTTTGTCCGCATTCTTGAAATCAGCTTCCCGGGCGCCCCCGAAATCGGTTTTGCCGACTGGCTGCGCGTGGGGCTTCCCGCTTCAGGCTTAATGCTAATCGTGCTTCTTGCGTGGATGGGGCTTCGGGTGCGCGGCGTGAGGATCCGCGAGGCGTTGCCGGAAATCGAGCGGCGCAGGGCCCAGCTTGGCCCGATCACGCGCGAGGAGAAGGTCGTCGCCGTCGTGTTCGCGCTCACCGCCCTTTTGTGGCTCACCCGCAAGCCGATCGCGCTGGGCGCGTGGACCTTGCCGGGCTGGGGCATGCTGTTTCCCCATCCTTCCGCGCTGCACGACGGCGTGGTGGGCATTGCCGCGGCGCTGGTGCTGTTCGCTTGGCCGGCGCGCGAGGGGCGCGTGCTCACAGGCGAAGAGATCCGGAAACTTCCGTGGGATGTGGTGCTGCTTTTGGGCGGCGGCTTTGCGCTGGCGTTCGCGATCCGCGCATCGGGCCTGGCCGAATGGATCGGCGAGAAGGTTTCCGCCGTTTCCTGGCCGCTGTGGCTGTGGCCGCTGGCGGTGAGCTATGCGGTGGTCTTGCTCACCGAGATCACCTCAAACACCGCCACCGCCGAAACGCTTCTGCCGATCCTCGCCGCCACGGCCAAAGGGGTCGGGCTGCATCCGGCGCTTTTGATGCTGCCGGCCACGATGGCCTGTTCGATGGCGTTCATGCTGCCGGCGGCCACGCCACCTAACGCGATCGTGTTCGGCACCGGTCGCATCCCGATCCGCACGATGGTACGCCACGGCGTAGTGCTTGCGCTGATCGCGCCGCTGGTGATCACGCTCAGCACCTTGCTGTTCGCACCCGCCGTATTCGGCGCGCTATCCGCGCCGCCCGGCTGGGCGCGCTAGCGCACCTCCACCGGCGTGCCGATCGCAAGCCCGAGCATCTCCGCGGCCGATCCCTCGCGGACGGCGATCTCGATGAGCCCGAGGCTGTTGCGATAGGCGAGCGGCTGACGCCGCGGCACATCGGCGAAGGTGCGCACCCACGGGATTTCGCGCCCTTGCGCCCGCACGCGATAGATCCGCCCAGGCTTGGCTCGCACGCCGAGCATCGCATTGCCGAATCCGTCCAGATACACGACCTCGGCGAGGTCCTCAGGCCAGCTTGCGCCGACACACGCCTCCCACACGAGCGGCGCCTTCGGCCAGCCTTGGCCGGCGGCAAGACGCGCCGCCGCCGGCGCGAACAGATCGCGCCCGTGGAAGCTCGGCGCTGCCTGCTCGGGAACCCGAAGAGCCCAGACGCCCCGCGCGCCGAAGCGGCGCGCGGCCACGGAAAGCACGCCGTTGTCCGGCCCGACGAGCCAGCCGCGCGCGGTTTCGATCGCAAGCGCCTTTCTCGCGCTGCCCACGCCCGGATCGACGACGACGACCGCCGCATCCCAGCCGGGCGTGGCTTCCAAAACCGCCGCGGCAAGATACGCGGAAGACCTCGGCGCAAACGCCGGCAGATCGTGCATGAGCGAGACGACCTCGACGGATGCCGCTGCGCGCGCGGCAAGCAGCATCTGGCCGACATACGGGCCTTCCCAGCCGAAATCGGTGAGCAAAACGACGACCGGCATCAAAAGAAAAGCGCCCCGAAAAGGGGCGCGAAACTGGTTGCGGGGGTGGGATTTGAACCCACGACCTCCGGGTTATGAGCCCGGCGAGCTACCACTGCTCCACCCCGCGTCAGCGGATGCGCAATTATGCCCGCGAAACCTTGCCCGTCAACCCGCATGGCGGGCCAGCCACACGATCGCCCAGCCGAATCCGATCGCCACAAGCCCCCCTGCGCGCAGCATCGCAGGCGACATCGCGCGCATCTGCTCGGCCATGCGGATCATCGCAGAAGGAAACAGCGCATACATCACGCCTTCGAGCACGAACACGAGCCCCAACGCGGCCCAGAAGTCCCTCATCGCGCCTTGATCTTCTCAAAGAAATGGAAGAACGCGCTCTCAGGCGAGATCACGATCACGTCGTCGTCGCGCACGCTTTTGCGGTAGGCCTCAAGCGAGCGCACGAACGCGTAAAACTCCGGCGCCTTCTTGTGTGCGCGCGCATAGATCGCCGCCGCCTCCGCATCGGCCTGGCCGCGGATCTTCTCCGCCTCCTCGTAGGCCTTGGCGAGGATCTCCTTGCGCTCCTTGTCCGCCCGCGCGCGAATCTCGCGCGCCGCCTCCTCGCCGCGCGCGCGGTATTCCTTCGCGATGCGCATGCGCTCGGCCTTCATGCGCCGAAACACCGCCTCCAAGTTCTCCGGCGGCAGATCGGCGCGCTTGATGCGCACATCCACCACCTCGATGCCGAGCCTTGCCTTCGCCTCGGCGTTCGCCTGCTTGGTGATGCTTCGCATCATCTCGGCGCGCAATGTGCCGTTCTCGCCGCCGGTGACGATCTCGTGCATCAGGTGCTTGCCGAGCACCTCGCGCACCTTGCCGCGCACAATGTCCTCCATGCGCGCGGCCGCCCCCTGAGGCGTGCGCGCCACCTGATACACCTTGAGCGGATCAATGATCCGCCAGCGCGTGAAGTGGTCGATCATCAGGGTCTTCTTGTCCTTCGTGATCACCTCGTTCGGCGGCGCGTCGCTTTCCAGGATGCGGCGATCGAAGCGCACCACCGTCTGCACCGGCCACGGAAGCTTCCAATAAAGCCCCGGTTCGGTGATCACGCGCTTGGGCTGGCCGAACTGCAGCACCAGCGCCTGCTCCCTTTGATCGACGACGAACATGCTCGCCGCGGCCAGCGCCGCCAAAACGCCCAACAACACGATCACGCGCTGCATCACTTCACCTCCACCTTGCCGCGCAGCGCATCCAGCGGCAGATACGGCAGCACCCGATCCGCGACCGCGCTGTCCACGACGATCTTGCGCGCCTTCGCAAACACCTCTTCCATCGTCTCCAAATACAAACGCCTGCGCACCACATCCGGCGCCTGCTTGTATTCGGCGACGAGCTTCTCAAACCGCGCCGCCTCGCCGCGCGCGCGCGCGACCACCTCGGCGCGGTAGGCCTCGGCGTCCAGCCGCATCTTCTGCGCCTCGCCCCTCGCCTTCGGGATGATGTCGTTCGCATAGGCCTGCGCCTCGTTCTTCGCTCGCTCCATGTCCTCGCGGGCGCTGGCGACGTCCTTGAACTCCTTGATCACTTCCTTCGGCGGCTGCACGTCCTGCAGCTTCACAGTCACGATCTGGATGCCGCTTTTGTAGCCGTCCAGGATCTTCTGCAGAAGCTCTTGCGTTTGCTGTTCCACCTCGGCCTTCTTCGTCGTGAGCACGTCGTCAATGAGCGTGCGGCCGATCACCTCGCGCATCGCGGATTCGGCCGCATCGCGCACCGTCTTCGCCGCACGGCGATGATTGATGTTGAAAAGGAAATCCTCGGGGCTTTGCACGCGATACTGCACGATGAACGCGAGATCCACGACGTTTTCGTCCTTCGTGAGCATCAGCGACTCGCTCGGCAGCCGGCGGATCGCCCCGTCCGGATAGAGCCTGAAGCCGATCTCGATGCGCTGAATGCGCGTCACCGGCACCTTCTCCACCTGCTCGATCGGATACGGCAGGTGCCAATGCAGGCCTGGGCCCGTGGTCGCCACGTGTTTGCCGAAGCGCAGCACCACCGCCGCCTCGTCGGCCGCCACGGTGTAAAAGCCCGAGGCCACCCACAACGCGAACAAAAGCGCCGCCGCGCCGCCCAGCGCCGCGCCGGAAGGCGCGCCACCGCCGCCGCCGAATCCGCCCAGCCGCTCCCGCATGCGGCGGATGATCTCCTCGGGATCGGGCGGCGCGCCCTGTGGCCTGCGCCCCCACGGGTGATCCGGATCCGGCTGGCTCCACGGCATCGCGCTCCTCCTTGCAGCGCGCAACCCTAGCAGACGAAAGCCTTTCCGCTATCCCGAGCAGCCGGCGCTTTTCTCGCGTTGGGCGAGATAGGCGCGCACCAACGCGCGAAACAGCTTGCGCTTAGCCAGAACTTCCACGCTGTCCACGATATCCTGGGGTTTCAGGGGCGACCCAGCCCAAGACGAT
>CAZTLD010000019.1:0-11697 GCA_964614395.1 uncultured Zetaproteobacteria bacterium | reverse complement strand
AGAGTAACCGGATGCGACGAATCGGAACACCGGCCATGATGGAGATCACGGTGCTCGCCTCAGGGATCTTTCCAGCCAACGGGGCCAGCGCTGCCTGCGCCTGCTGGGGCTTGACCGCGATCACCACGCAGTCGCAGGCCGCCGCCTCGGCGTTGTCCCAAATGGCGCGCACCTGCCAGCGCGCTTCCAGCCTTTGCCGGCGCGCAAGGTTGGGCTCGGAGACGACGATCTCGCCAGAAAACCCGGCGCGCTCGAGGCCGGCAATCAACGCCTCGGCCATCGCGCCGCCGCCAATGAAACCCATCCGGCAGCCTTGCAATGCTTCCATGCCGCTCATGTATCCTCCGCAAAAATCGCGGAACCGACGCGCACGATCGTCGCCCCCTCCTCGAGTGCGATGCGCCAGTCCGCGCTCATCCCCATCGAAAGCTCGCCACGAGGGCCGAAAAGGCTATCACGCAATTTACGCAAGCGCGAAAAGATTGGCCGCGGATCCACGCCCAGCGGCGCCATCCCCATCAGCCCCACAAGCTTGATTCCTGGTGTTTCGGCAAGGCGCGCCGCCGCCTCTTCGGCCTCATCCCAGCCCACGCCGTGGCGGTGCGGCTCGCCGCTCGTGTTGATCTGCAGCAGCGTGGGAAGCGGCGCCTTTCTTCTGCGCCCTATTTCCTCGGCGATCTCCGCTTCGGCCGCCGAATGCCACCAGCTTGCGTATTGCGCCACATACTTGGCCTTGTTGCGCTGCACCTGACCGATCTGGTGCCAGGAAGCGTCGGGAAACAAGCGCGCGCGGTCGCGCAGCCTTTGCGGCCGGTTTTCGCCGAAATCCTCGCAGCCTGCCTCCACGAGCGCCCGGATCTGCTCGTCGGTCGCCCCTTTGCTCACCACGACCAGCCGCGCGCCGTAGCTTGCGCATACGGCTTTCACTTCCCGCCAGCGCTCAACGCAGCGCATGGTTGCGCCCCTTGAGCATCAGGTAGCTCAGCATGAGGTAGAACACGACCCCTTGCGCGAGCAAAAGGATCGCCGAAAAGGCGGGCGCGCGCACGAGCGCGATGCCGGCCGTGCCGGTGATCCACGCCACCGCCAAGATGCTCCACACCGCCGCCTTCGGCGACATCCCCATCATCAAAAGCCGATGGTGCAAGTGGTCTTTGCCCGTGTATTCGATCCACTCGCGAAACGAACGCACGTCGCCGCGCGCGATGCGCGCGATCGTCGTATAGATCATGTCGAAGATCATCACCGAAAAGATCAAAAGCGGCGCGCCATACGCAAAAAGCGGCCCGCGATCGGACCATGCGCCCATCACCGCGGCTGCGGCCATCATCCAGCCCAGATAAATGCTTCCCACATCCCCCATGAAACACCGCGCAGGCTGTGAAAAGCGCGCGTTGTCCGGCAGGAAGCCCGCCGCCGCGCCCGCGATCACGCTCACCAAGAGCGCCATGTAGGACTGGTGCGTGTAGATCGCAAGAATCGCCATCAATCCGCAGATGAGCATAGCAAGCGACGCCGCCAGTCCATTGAGCCCATCAAGAAAGTTGAACGCATTGGCGATGCCGACCATCCAGCACACGAACACGAAGAACTCGATCGCCTCGCCCCACGCGCCCCATGCCTCCGGCGCAAAGTCAAGCCTCACCCCAAACACCCAGAGCACACCAGCGGCCGCGATCTGGGCAACGAGCTTCACGGCGGCGGGAAGGCTTCTTGCGTCGTCCCAAGCGGAGACAGAAGCCAGCAAAAAGCCGGAAAGAATCGTCCCTTTGAGCGGTAGCGAAAAGTCGAACTGCAACAGGAACACGAGGTTGACCGCCGCGAAAATGGCCAGCCCTCCCATGCGCGGGGTGGGTGCATCATGCATGCGGCGGGCGTCGGGCACATCTACCGCGCCCACGCGCCGGGCGACGGCGATGGCCGCGGGCACGAGCGCATAACTCAAAAGGCCTGCAGCGGCAAACAGCGCCATCCCGCGGGCGACGAGCGGCAAGTGCCAGCCCCACGGCAGCGCAAGCATCGCCCCTACGATCCCGGCAAGCACCCGCTTCACCGCACAACCTCCCGCACATAGGCCTCAAGCCTTCGCGCTCCCTCTTCGTCCGCATAGGCTGGCAGCGGCACCGAGACCCATTGCCGCCATTGTTTCCACGCATTCGGGGTGTTGCGTTCGTCCGCAAGCGGCCTGCGGATCGGTCGGCGGGCATCGATCTTCCGCTTGCGGGCAAGGCAAATGGCCGCCTCGGCATCTTCGGCGCGCACAAGCCACCGGTAAGGCAGGCGGGGAAGCGCAAGCGCCCGCCCTCCTGCCGCCGTATCCAGCCGGCGCGCCAATGCTTCGCGCCGGCGCTGCTCCTCGGGGGCGCGCTCAAGCCGCGCCCAGGCCAGCGCCGCGTGCACCGCCGAGATGCGATGCGGGCCTGCGTAGTGATCGGGAAGCGCGTCGCGGTCGGTCGTGGTCATCGCGCGCACGCGCGCCTCAAGCTCCGGATCGTCGCCGGCGACGAACCCTCCCATCGCCCCGCCCCACGGCTTCGTCGCGTAAAGCGAGCCGACCGCAAGCGTGCCGAAGCTCCCGCAAGGCCTGTTTCCCAGCCTTCCTCCCGCTGCGGTTGCGACATCCTCAATCCACACGCCGGAAAGTCGTTCCGCCCGCGGATCCAAGTAGCCGAACGGATGCACGAGCACGAAGGGTTGCCCCGCTTTCGTCTGCGCGCACAGGCGATCGTCCACGTCAAGCCACGTGATCGCAGCCCCCGCGTTGCGCGCGGCGATCGCCACCGCGGTGCAGGCGAACGCCGGCACCCCCACGCGCCGCAGCCCAAGCGCCCGGATCGCCAGCATCAAGGCTGAAGTGCCGCTATCCACCGCAACGGCCCACTGGCGACTCAGCCGCCGGGCGAGCTCCGCTTCAAGCTCCGAAATCACGGGGCCCAGCGCCGTCTCGCCGCGTTCGAGCAGCGCTGCGAGCAGCTGCGCGGCATCGCGCAAGCGCGGCGGCTCGGTGTGCGGGATCCACGCTAAAGCCATCGCATCCGCACCGGCACGAACCCTTCCGCGCAGGAAAGGCGGCTTTGCACGCCGCGAAAATGCGCCGCCGCCAGCGCCACCTGCACGATGTTGATCGCAAGGTGCGTGCGCTCCACTTGCGAGGCATGCGCTTCCAAGGCCCGCAGTTTATGTGACAAGGTATCGGATATACAGCTGAACACGACCGGCTCGAAGCCGTAAGTGGTCGGGGTCTCATAGCTGAGCACGGTGGGCACGTAGCGCGTGGCCGCGATCACGGCCTGCGCGAGCGCCCGGTGGTCTTGGTGCGTGTCCTCGCCGTGGTTGACATAGACGAGCTCCGGCTGCACCTCGCGCACCACCCGCTCGATGGCTTGCAGAAGTTGCAAAAACTGCTCGGGAAGGCGCGTATCCTCACAGCCTCCCCAGTGGATAGCGCGCGCGCCCAAGATGCGCGCGGCCTGCTCTGCTTCCCGGCTGCGCGTCTCCGCATCGCCCCCCGCCTCACCGCGCGTGGCGATGAACAAATGCACCTCATCGCCACGCGCGGCATGCAGCGCCAATGTGCCGCCGCAGCCGATCTCAATGTCGTCCGGATGCGCGCCAAAGGCCAGCACCTTCATCCGAAATCCCCCATCTCGCGCACATACTGCGCGGCGTCTCTCCCCAGATTGAGCAGCAGATCCAATGCCGAAAGATACGGCACGAACGCCCCGTGGCACTGGGGATATGGTTTCACCTCCACTCGCTGAAAGCGCACGCGGATGCCCGCCTCGGCAAAAAGCTCCAAGCGCATGTAATTGCGGCCGCCTGCGCCGGCCAAATATTCCGTCCCTCCGAGCGCCTGCACGATCCGCACAAGCCTTTGCGTGGGGTCGGGATCGTCCACGCCAAGCTCGGAGGCGCGCACAAGCGGCGCGCGGCAATCGAGCCAGTCGCCCAACAGGCGCAGCAGGCGGATGTTGAACGCGCACAGATCCTCCGGGATTTCGTCCCAAGCCGGCGCAAGCGTGGGCCAGACCTCGGCGAACGCCGCCGCTTTGCGATACGACTCCTCGATCGTGCGCCGGTGTTTGCGCGGCCAAGGCCCCGGGACGATCTTGACCTCGACGATCCGCATCGGAAAGCGGTAGTGCACCGGCACGGTCAGCCACCTGACGCCATGCGCGGTCTTGATGCGGTTGCGGTTTTGAAACTCATTCTTCTCAAACTGCACCGTGTCCAGAAGCACGAAGCAATCCGCATGCCGCCATTTGTGAAAAAAACCCGGCCACGGAAGAAAGTTCGGCTGG
Source organism: uncultured Zetaproteobacteria bacterium (assembly GCA_964614395.1). GTDB lineage: Bacteria > Pseudomonadota > Zetaproteobacteria > Mariprofundales > S012-25 > CAZTLD01. The sequence goes on along the minus strand of CAZTLD010000019.1, from coordinate 7,396 downwards.
TGGATTGCCACCTTCATCGCACGATCACGCCCATCGGATTCGCCTCCATGCGCAGCGCCCCGACGCGCATGCGCACGCGCACGAGATGCACGCCGCGCGCAAGCGGAATCACCTCGCGCCAAAGCGTGCCGTCCGCGCGCACCTTCCAGGTCTTCGCCCGCCCGTCCACGACCACCTGAAGCGGCAACAGAATCGGGCGGCGCCCTTTGAGGTCGCGGATCGCGATGGACAGCGCAAAGGCGCCCGGGCGCGATCTCGTCCGATCGCCGGGGCGGAGCCGAGCGCCGTCTGGGGTTTCCAGAAAGAGCGTGCGCACGGCAAGATCGCGATCCTTCGGAAGCCCCCAGGCCACGGCGCGCCCGTGAAACAGCGCATCCATCACCCCTTGCGGCGAGCGCTCGCGCACCCACAGGTCCATCGGGAAATTGCCCAGGTTTTCGCCCGCTTCGCCTTCGCGATGAAAGTCGCCCGCTGCGATCGCCCACACGGGCGGGCGCGCGCCCCGCGCCCATTCCAGCATCCAGCGATCCCACGCCTCGCCGGGTGAGGTGAGCGTATCGGTGTCGCCATAAAGCGCGGCGAACCCATCGGCGGGCTTCGTGAACACCCGTTCCGTATAGGGAGGTGTGATGAGTTGGACGCCCAACGGGCCCGGGCGCACGCCGGAGTGCGTGCCCGGATGTGCCCAGGCCACGAACAACCCTTCGCTTCGGGCCGCGCGGATGAAGGCTTCCTCGGGATCCGCGATCGCCTTTGCGCGCACGAACCCTGCGGCCACGGCTGCGGCCACGACCAACGCAAGCCACGCAGGCCATGCCCGCCTGCGCCAGGCCGCGAACGCCAAAAGCAACGCGACCAACGCCGCCCACGCCGCGACGGAAAAGTTTTTCGCCGTTCGCACGCCGGCCAATGTGAAGCTGGGAAGCCTCCGCACCTGCTCGGGGCGCTCTGCGCCCAACGCGATCAGATGGCGCTCGGCCCCGTGCAGTTCCCAATGCCACGGCGGGCGCCACACCCAGCGGTAGCCGGGCGTGGCCTCCACACCCGCCAAAAGCACCATCTCCGGATGATCGCGCCGCGCGCGCGCAAGATCTTCAAAGAACGCCTCCACGCCGGTCGTTGCAAGCGACGGAAGCTCGTAGCTCAACCCAAGCCAGCGAAACGGCGCAAGATAAAAGCGGATCGCCTGCCGATCGTGCTCGGTGAACGCGATCGCTTCGATGCGTCGCGCCTTCGCCAAGCGAATCAACGTTTCGAAATCGTGCGCGCCATCAGAGTGGGTGCTGCGCACATCCAAGACGGCCCGCAAAGGTGCAAGCGCCGCGCCGTGCGCAAGGCCCATCCAACCCAACACCCACGCGCTAAGCCAGAGCCTCGCGATACACCGCATCCAATGCCTCCATCATCGCTTCGATCGAATAAAGTTTCGCGCGCGCCCATGCGCGGGCCGCGATATCCTCAGGCCAAGGCGCAAGAAACGCCTCCGCGGCCGCGGCCGGATCCTCGGGATCCACGACGCGCGCGGCATCGCCGCCCACTTCGGCGAGCGCAGGTGCCCCGCCCACCACCGCGGGCAATCCCGCCGCCAGCGCTTCCACGAGCGCCCGCCCCTGCCCCTCGTTGCGGGAAAAAAGCGCAAAGACGCGCGCGCGCACGAGCCACGGCAGCGGATCGGCAAAACCCGCAAACACGACCTGCTCGGCGATTCCCCAACGCGCGGCCAGCATCGCAAGGCGCTCACGCTCGGGGCCTTCGCCGACGATCGCAAGCCGCGCCTCGGGCTTTCGGCGCACCACTTCACGCCACACGCGCAGCAAGCGATCCATGCCCTTGACCGGCACAAGCCTCCCCACCGAGACGGCAAGAAAATCTTTGGGGGTTTCCGCCGCCAGAGCTTGCGCCCTTTCGCGTATCCCGTCCACATCCACGCCGGATGGAACCACCCGCCACTGCTCGGCGCGCCCGATGCCCAGCGCAAGTTGCTCTCGTTTCTCCGTTTCGGTGAGCGCAACCAGTCTTTTCGCCCGCGGCGCGAGCATCCGCTCGATGGCGAGAAACAGCCGCTCCTTCCAGCGCGGAAAGTAGCCGCCGAACACATGCCCGTGCGGCGTGTGCACGATCGGCGCGATCCCCATGCCGGCAATCCGGCCGAGCGCTCCGGCCTTGGAGGTGTGCAGGTGGATCAAGTCCGGCCGGATGCGGCGCAGGGTGCGGTAAAGCTCCACGAGTGCCGCGAGATCGTGCACGCCGATTTCGCGCCGCAGCGCCCGGACCACGATTCTTTTACCGCCCGCACCAGCCAAGCGCGCAAGGAGCGCGTCCACCGTTTCCCGCTCCTTGGCCGGCATCGGCTGCAGGGGGCCGTGCACGAGCCACACTTCGTCGCCGCGCTCGGCTTGCAGGCATGCGCACAGCAAGGTGTTCACCGCCGAGCCCCCCGCATCGATGCGGGTGATCAAATGCGCGATCCGCAAAGCCGCTCCACTTCTTCGAGCAAGGCCTCCGCATGGAGGCGCCAGTCAAACGCTCGGCGCGCTGCGCGCATCAGCGCCACGCGCGCCTCCAGCCCCCGTTCCGACCACTGCGCAAGGGTTTCAGCCACAGCCTCGGCGATCGCCTCCGGATCGGGACGCGCCGCAAGCCTGTTGCCCGGCACGCGCTGCACCACCTCGGGATTGGCGCCTACGGGTGTCGCCACGACCGGAAGCCCCGCCATGTTCGCCTCCGCCGTCACGAGTCCAAAGCCTTCAAGGCTGCGCGTGGGCAGCACAAACACATCCGCGGCGATCATGCGCCGCTGCACTTCGCGATCGTCGAGAAAGCCTGCCAAGTGCATGCGCGCGTCCACGCCAAGCCCTTGAGCGAGCGCGCGGATCGGCGCAAGCAACGGACCGGTGCCGACGATCTCCCAGTGAAGTTCCGGAAAGCGATCTTTCAGCAGATACGCGCACTGCGGGAGCATGTCCACGCCCGTGCGCGGCACGAGGTTGCGCACCGTGATCACGCGCGGGCCCGTCCAGCCCAGCGCGCGGCGGATTTCGGCGCGCTCCTTCAGCAGCCTTCCCGACACCCGCTCAGCCCCGCCCGGAGCAATGCGCACGCGCGCCCGCGGGATCGCAAACGCCTCCTCAAGCCTCCTTGCGGTGTAGTCGCTCAGCACCAGCAAGCGCGCCGCGCGCCGATACACGCGCGCTTCCAACGTCCGGATCAGTTGCAGCTTCAGCTGCACACGAGCCCCCCGCGCAAGTGCATGCCGGGTGGCGTATTCCTCAAACGCGAACGAGTAGCAGCAATAAAGGTAGGGCTGGGAAAAACCGGCCGAGATGAGCGCGGCGAGCACAAACGGCTGCTCGGCCACGACCGCGTCGAACCCTTGCGCGTGGGTCATGAGCCACCGGCGTGCTGCGCGCCGCAGCTCAAGCATCCCGCGAGGCCCGCGATCGCCGGACCACGCAAGCCGGTGTTCCACGGCCCCCGGCATCACCTCCTCCACCGGCGCATCCTGCGGATGGCGCTGGCGCGTGAGCACCGTCACGCGAAATCCCGCCTCCGCGAGCGTGCGCACATGCCGGGCGAGCATGCGCTCTGCGCCTCCGCTCACCTCGCAAGCCGAAACGTCGGCGACCACAAGCACATGCCGTTTCACACCAGCCCCCTCCTCACAAGCCACGCCTCCAAGAGCAAAAGCGTCCAGAGCACATCCGAGCGATCGCGTCCGCTTTGGTGTTCACCCACGACCCGCCGGCGGAAGTCCAAGCGCACCAACCCTGCAAGCTTGCCCTTCGGCGCGGCAAGCCCGGCCACTTCGCCTGCGAGCTCTCCGGCGAACCACTGCCGGATCGGCAGCATGAAGCCTTGCTTCGGCCGCGCCCAAACGCTTTTCGGCAAGCGCCTTTGCGCCACTGCCTTGAGCAAGCGCTTGAGCCCCCGCTCCGGATGCCACGGGCTGAGGTGCAGACGGAAGTGAGCGGCAAACGCCAGCTGATAGAGGCGCGGGCAGAGGAACGGCGCCCGCAGCTCAAGCCCCCAATGCATCGTGGTGCGATCGGCGAGCACCAAAAGATCGTGGGCGAGATACTCGCGCACATCGTAGAGCATCGCTGCGTGCAGCGGATCCAGCCGCTCAAGCCATGCTTCAAGCCCTCCGCCTTCTGCCAGCGGATCAGGAAGCGGCACGGGCGGCGCGCTTGGTTGCGCCTCCAGCTCCACGATCGGGACATTCGCTTCATCCCATGCCGCAAGCCACCGTCGGTAGGCGCGGGCAGGCGGATCGGAAAGCGCGGCCAGCCATCGCCGAATGCGCCCGCGCAGGTTGCGCGCATCCGCTGCGTCAGCCATGCGGGCGGCCAGCTTCCCCCACACCGGCCAACCGATCGCGCGGTGCAGCATCGCATGCCAAACGAACCCGAAGTGCCTCGGATAGCCGGCGAACAGCTCATCTCCGCCCACGCCGTGCAACGCCACGACCGTATGAGCGCGCGCAGTGCGGGCCAGCAGCAGCATCGGAAGCGCGGTGCTGTTGCCCAACGGCTGATCCAGCGCCTCGGCAAGCTCCTCCAGCGCCTCCAACGCTTGCGGCCGCACATCCAGCACCTCGTGCTCCGCCCCGATCGCGCGCGCCACCTCCGCGGCGTAGGCGCTTTCGTCGAACCCGCCCTCAGCGCCGGCGAAGCGCACCGAAAAGGTGCGCACATGCCCTGCCGCACGCATGGCGGACTCGGCAATGAGCGAGGAGTCCACCCCGCCGGAAAGAAACACCCCCAAAGGCCGATCGCCGATGAGCCTGCGGCGCACGCTCGCATCCAATGCGCGCATCGCTTCATGCACAGCTTCATCAAAGTCCATCAAGCTATTGACTTCTTTTGGGAAATCGTCTGCCCAGCGGAACGCTTTCGCTTGGGACTCCCCATCGATCACGAGCATCGTGCCCGCCGGCAAGGCCCACGCCTCGCGGTAGATCGTGGCCGGCGCTGGGATGCGCATCGTGCGGATGAGTTGCTCCAATGCCTCGGCGCGCAGCGTAAGGCGCATGCCTTCGGCGCGGGCAAGCGCATCGAGCGTGGAGGCGAAAAGCCAACGCCTGCCTTGATGCGCGAACACAAGCGGCTTTTCCCCGAAGCGGTCGCGCGCCGCAACAAGCTTTCGGTTCCGGCGATCCCAGAGCACGAACGCGAACATGCCATCGAGCTTGTCCACGAAGGCCTCGCCGTAGCGCCGATAGAGGTAGGGCAACACCTCGGTGTCGGTGCGGCTGGCAAGGCGCACGCCCTCTCGCTCAAGCTTTCGAGCAAGTTGCGGGTAGTTGTAAATGCAGCCATTGAAGACGACGACGATACCTTCGCGCTCCATCGGCTGCGCGCCGCGCGCATCCGCCCCCACCACGGCCAGCCGCCGGTGCGCGCAGCCGAAGTCTTCGTCCAGCCAAAAGCCCTCGCCGTCCGGCCCGCGCCGGGCAAGCGGCGCAAGCATCGCCGCAAGCTCATCTTTATCCGTGCGTCCGCGGATGGCCACGAAGCCGCACATCAATCCGATCCCGCAACCGATTCAAGATCCTCAAGATGCGCTTGCCACCCCTCCGGCGCGCGCCGCGGCTTCGCCCACGCAAGTCCCCGCTCCGCCCAGCGCCGTCGCGTGGCCGGATCGCGCATCGCGGCCATCGCCTCCGCCCAAGCCTTTGGATCGTGCGGCGGGCAAAAGAGCGCCGCCTCGCCGCAGGTTTCGCGCAACACCGGAATGTCGGCGACGATCGCAGGCGTGCCGCAGGCCATCGCCTCCAGCGCCGGAAACCCGAAACCCTCGGCCGTGGACGGAAACACGAGCGCCTGCGCCTCGCGATACAGCGCAACCAGCGCCTCGTCATCCATGCCTTCGAGCACGCGCACGCGATTGCCCAGCGCAGCCAGCCTCGGCGCATAATGCGCCCGGCGGTCGGGCCTGAGTCCCACCAGATCCAGCTTGAGGCTCTCATCCATCCGAAGCGCGTCCAGAAGCACATCGAGGTTTTTGTGCGGAAGCCCATTGCCGACGAACAAAAACCGCCCGTTGGGCCTAGCCTGGGCTTCAGGCGTGAAGCGGCTGTCCACAGCCGGCGGGCGCACGCGCGCATGTATGGGCCGAAGCCCCAGTCTTCGGCACTCCTGCAATGAGGCGAGCGAATCGAACCAGCTTGCTGATGCGATGCGCAACGCGGCCTTCAGCCGCAGGAAGCCCAGCCATCGCCGCGCCGTGCGCCCCCGATAGGCGGGATGCGTGAGATACAGCACGTCATGCACCGTGTGCACCATTGGGATCGGACCAAGGATCGGCAGCTTCGGATACGGCGAGAGGAACACATCAAAGCCTCGCATCGCCGCGATCAACGAAAGCTCAAAGGGCCGTGGAAGGTAAAGCGGCTCTATGCGCCCGCGTAAGCCCTCGGGAAGGGCGTGCGCTTTGCTCATCGCCACGGCAATGCGCCAGTGGGGTCTGAGGCTGGCTGCCGCTCCCAAAAGCCCTTCGAGAAAGCGCCCGATCCCCGTCTTTCGCCCCGCTACGAACTCTCTTCCATCGCACAACAGTTTCACTTGGGTGTTTGCCTCCTTGGTCAGCGCAACGCCTGATAGAGCGCTAAAAGCTCTTGCATCATGCGCTCCGGTGTGAACTGAGAAGCCTTTTTGCGCGCAGCTTGGGCAAGCTTCTGCCATCGGGCTTCGTCGTGCAGAACCGGAAGCATTTTCTCAGCAAGCGTGGGAACATCGTCGGCAAGCACGCCACTTTCGCCGTCGCTGATGATTTCTTCCATCGCGCCCACGCGCAGCGCCGCCACAGGCGTTCCCAGATGCATCGCTTCCACCGCCACCCGCCCGAAGCCTTCGTGCATGGATGTGACGAGCGCAAACCTCGCCGAGGCCAGAAGCTCACCTGTGCGGGCGGTAGGTCCGCAAAGCTTGATACGCGCGCGCACCGGGCTTTGGGCCACGCGTGCGGTCAGTTGATCTCGATACGAGGAACCGGGCGGCGCGCCTCCTGCGATGACGAGCTCTCCAGGCCAATGCGGCGCCAGGTGCTCGAAAAGCTCAACGGCAAGCTCCGGCCTCTTGATCGCATCCCACCGCCCCACCCAGACAAGCCGCGCCCGCCGCTTAACCGGCGCCTTGAGCCTCGGGGCGGGCACGCCGTTGTAGATCACATGCACCTTCGGATGCCCTTCGGGAAACCGCGCGCGCGCAGTTGCATGGCTGTTGCACACGATCGCATCGCAGATGCGGAGCAGCAGGCCGTCCAGCCTGTCTTGCGCCGCCACCCGCGCATGGAACACAAGCCTTCTTGCCCCGCCCAGCCAAGCGTAAACGGCGGCCCGCGCATGGTTGGCATGCACGATGGCGTGCGGATACTGGCGAAGATAGCGCCGCCAGGG